>JBDRWD010000022.1 GCA_039802205.1 candidate division WOR-3 bacterium | reverse complement strand
AAGGTAGGGTCGGTGACTGGGGCTAAGTCGTAACAAGGTAGCCGTACGGGAACGTGCGGCTGGATCACCTCCTTTCAAAGAGAAAAAATTGACCCAATACCCTGGATTTTTGAGATAAAAAAGGAGGCGAAAATGAAGTTAGTGGGAAAGAGTTATGTAGTGTTCGGGATAGGGTTAGTATTTGTTCCATTGCTTATTAGTGGCACAACTTATGGTCCATACGATGTGTACTGCGATACTGCACTGTATAAAGACACAGTCTTTCATTTCACTGTGACCAATACCGCTGTGAACCTATATGGCTATGTTCATAATTATCAAATGCTTGGAGCAAGTAAAAAAGTTGCTTCTATATTCTTTGGGTTAACAAATGGTTATACTGGGACTACCTATGATCTGGTAGTGGATAGTATTCATGTTATTGTCCAAAAGTATACTATTCCCCAACCTTTACAGTGGACAAATTTTACTGAAGCAAAAATTAAAATTAATGGCGCAAATGTAAGTAATAAGCAATGTCATAAATATCTGCTCGAAATTGGTTTATCCACATACCGACAACGCACAAAGAACCTATCGCATTCGCTTTACTATTTTTGGGAGCTATGAATGAGAAAATTTAGTAGCACGATGAAAAAGACTTTTTGAAGGGTGTAGTTTTATGTCTTTAGCATTAATGCTCTTTTTATCATTACTTAAAGTAAGTGTGGTTGAATGCCAAGAGGTAAAAAGTCTAAAATGTGAATCGGACAGTACATTAGAAGTCATTATCCATTTAAAAGACCAGCCTGATCTGTCAATACTTCCATCCCATTTTTCAAAAAGTGAAAAGATAACCTATCTTAAGAAATTTGCCCAAACGAGCCAACAGCCACTGTTAGATTATTTATTATGTTTTTCTGACCAAATAGTGGAAATAAAAACCTATTGGATCTTCAACGGGTTGTATTTAAAAGCAACCAAACGAGTGATTGATGATATTGCGCGTCATCAAAAAGTTTCATTCATCACAAGAAATGATAAAATCTACTTAGATAAAACCGAGAACTGTGATTCTGATAAAAGGATGGCTGGTTATAATATCCGTATAATCAAGGCCGATTCCTGCTGGAATGAAGGTTTTGATGGAACTGGTGTTATTATTGGTAATATTGATTCGGGTGTTGATACTACACATCCGGCGCTTCAAGGGAAATGGTATCCAGGTGGTTGGTATGATGCAGTAAATGGTCTACCAGGACCTTATGATGATAATGGGCACGGAACATTCACTATGGGAATTATCTGTGGTGGGGACGGTAACGGTCCGTTTCCTGAAGATATAGGGGTAGCACCGGGAGTAAGGTTTATTGTTGCTAAAGCGTTCAATAGCCAGGGGGCAGCACCTTATTCTGCCATTCATGATTGTTTGCAATGGTTTGCGACAAAAAACGCGAAAATCCTTAACAATCCCTATACACAACCTGAATTTGACTCGCTATCTCTGGAATTTTGGAATGATCTTTTAAATTTGCGTAATCTTGGTGTCTGGCCAATTTTCAAAGTTGGTACAACAACTGCGCCCGCACCACCAAGTTCTGTAAAAACGCCAGGAAGTTATCCCATTCTCATAGCTGCTGGTGCTACTGATAGCCTTGATAATAGAATGCTTTGGTCGTGTCGTGGACCAGCACCTAATCATTCACCGTGGAATGATACATTATACTGGGGGAGGCCAGATTGGAATTTAATAAAACCTGACATTGTTGCCCCAGGGCACAATATAAAATCAGCATGGCCCGGGGGGCAGTATGATGTAAGCAATGGCACATCATGGGCTGCTGCGCATGTTACTGGTGCATTGGCAATCCTTTTGCAAAAAGATTCAACAGCCGCCTATGAGACAGTATATCAGACTTTGCTTAATTACACAGATCGGCCACCACAAGGAGGGCCATATCCTAACAACGAATATGGCTGGGGGAGGTTGAATATCTATTCAGCACTCCATGCCCTTGGGAGCGAAGAAATCAGTCACAAAATTCTTAGTTCAATATTATCCATTTCTCCCAATCCATTTAGTAAAGAGTGCAATATTCTAATCCAACATGCGAATAACAAAGAAATTTATTCTTTGAAAATCTACGATGCTAAGGGAGCAATAGTGAAATTATTTAAAACCAAAAATAATATTCTACCCATGAGAATCGTCTGGGATGGTACCAATGATAATCGAGAGACGGTGCCGAGTGGAATTTACTTTGTTGAATTACAACAGCAAAATGAAAGATTCATTAGGAAAATAGTATATGTTAAATAGTGTATCACTACAAGAAGGAAATTTGAAATGGTGAAACGAAGCTTTTTATCCACCATAATTCTTTTGGGTAACGGTATTTTAGTTGAAGTCTGTGCTCAGCGACTTGATACATTGTGGACCAGGGCTTACGGTGGATATTACCCAGAATACGGCTATTCAGTTAAACAAACTTATGATGGTGGATTTATATGTGTAGGTATCACAATGTCTTACGGTAATGGGGGATATGATGCCTGGTTATTAAAACTTAATACTGGTGGTGATACAGTATGGACCAAAACTTATGGTGGTAATTATGATGATGCTGGATACCAGGTGATACAAACCAGTGATGGAGACTATGTTATAGTTGGGAAGAAAAATAATTATGGTACAACTTATGATGATGTTTGGCTTTTAAAGGTCAATTCTAACGGTGATACTTTATGGACGAAGGCTTACGGGGGCACGCACAATGATTATGGCCGCTCAATACAACAGACATCTGATGGTGGATATATAATTGCGGGTGGAACGTGTTCTTTTGGTCAGGGTACTCCTACCTATTGGAATATTTATCTCATAAAGACAGATAATCAGGGTGATACAACATGGACTAAAGTTTATGGTGAAGATGGATTTGTAGATGATATCGCATATTCTGTTATTCAAACTACTGATGGTGGTTATCTCATTTGTGGTTGCACCGGACTTCATCCTCAATATGATCTTTATCTCATAAAAACAGATAGTAATGGCAATGTTCTTTGGACAAAAAAATATGGTGGCACAGGCCAGGAAATAGGATATTCGGTAATAGAAAGCAATGGTTCCTATCTGGCTGCAGGATATACAAACTCATATCCACCCAATCCGAGCAATTTCTATCTTTTGAAATTAAATCCAACTGGGGATACGATTTGGACAAAAAAATACGATCTCGGAGGTGATGAACATGGGCACTGTATAAAAGAGGCTTATGATGGTGGATATATCATTACTGGATTTACATATCTGCCCAATCAGTATGCCCAGGATATTTGCCTTGTGAGAATTGATTTCAACGGTGATGTGATCTGGACAAAAATCTTTCAAAAGGCAGATCACTTTGATGATGCTGTGGAAATTCAAAGAACAGATGACAATGGCTACATAATTGTTGGATATACTCAATTTTTATATTGGGATAATCGGGCAAATGAGCAACTTTATCTTGTTAGAACACAACCGGAAACAGCCGTTGAAGAACGGGTTTCGGACAATGAAACTAAAATTTCATTTTATATATATCCTAATTTCTTAACAAATAATAAAATTGTGATTAAGTATTATTTAAACCAGAGGGCACTCATTGATATCGCAGTTTACGATATTCTTGGAAAAAGAGTGCGGCATTTATTAACTACATATGCTGAAGCAGATGAATATAAACTCTCGTGGGATGGTAAAGATGATTATCATAATAACTTGCCCGCTGGTATATATTTTATCAAATGTAACAATGTGGCGAGAAAATTAGTAAAGACAAAATAAGTCGTAACAAGGTAGCCGTACGGGAACGTGCGGCTGGATCACCTCCTTTCAAAGAGAAAATTGACCTGATACTCTGGATTTTCGCAGATAAAAATGAAGTTACACAAGGAGGTTAAGATGAAAAATTTATTTGTTTGTCTTGGAACATTAATATCCAGTCTGATGGCTCTATGGATACCTTTTGATGGAACATCAGACCCAACCCCCCTCAATAGCCATCCTCAGCAATACCACGCGTCAGTTAATCCTTAATATCAAAATTCACGGCATGTTCTTACAAGATACAACAATAGGAGGGAAAACTTACCAGCGGATATTAATTCCTCAAGAAATAACTACAGAAAAGACGCAACTTACGAGACCATTTTTCTTTGATAGAATCTATCCAAATCCGACAAAGGGGATGATAAAAATCAGATTCAATTCACCGGACGAGCGCAAGATTACAATTAAACTCTATGATGTCTGTGGCTGTTTGGTGCACAAAGATTTAATAAAATCACGGCTTGGAATGAATGAAGTTTTGATAAGACCAGAAGGTCTATCTGCGGGTATCTATTTTGTGAGATTAGAGGTGGAAAACTACGGGCAAATGGAAAAGATAATATTGTTTAAGTAATTATGACTGGGAGATACCTCTCATTAACAATAGTATCTTTATGAACCATTAAATCAAAAATACATCTTAATACGACTTTAATCTTCTGGATTGGGAAATGAGAAGATGGCAAAGGTAATCCTCTATTTTCTATTTGCCAATTGGGCACCGCTAATAGAAATCATGGTAGACACTACCCAACTTAATTTATCCACTCCTTACATCGTGTCCGATTATCAAGGCAAGGTCTGGTTTGGTTGGAAGTATGGAACTATCGGTGTCCGTTATTATGAAGGCGGGATATTATCTGACTCTCAGACAGTGATGTCCGGGTTTCTCTTTTTCCAAGGTTTAATCAGAGATAAAAACGGCCTTATCTGGTGCCTTGCAGACAACGACATTGAGATTTGGGCGTGCTATTACAATGGGAATTTCTGGACAAACCCAATGGAGGTACCGGGGTTCCCTTCCTGTAATTTTGCTTCATTTCAAGGTGCTGATAGCCTTGGTAATTACTGGGTCTTCTGGACGACCGATTGGTTTGGGTATTTTACGGGCTGGACTCGCTGCTACAATGGGAGCGTCTGGTCTGAATCTATCTCGGTAGGCCCTCTACCTCCTCATATCAATGATGATTGTTTATTACACGGGGTTACTACATCAAAGAATGGAAGGTTATGGGCAGTGTGGACAGGGGTTGAGGCCTGTGATACCATTTTTGTCAGCACATACAATGGAACAAACTGGATTATTAACTTCAGAATCTGGGGAGGTGAGGACCCTTACGGCGTTAGTGCGCCTTTTTTTACCTCCTCCTTCATTGATAGTTCGGTATTCCTCTCCTATAGAACTTATGTTTCACCACACACGAACCATATCTTGAGTTTCAATTCAACCATTTCTCCCCCAGAAACAATCTGGACTGATACCCAATTTGAGAGGGCACCTTTGATTGCAAGCGATGATATGGGTCAAATATGGATGCTCCTTTGTGATTCCATTGCCCCTGGCAGGTGCCATCTCTATTGGGCAGTATGGAATGGAGATTCGGTGTCTACGCCCCAGTTACTTGATACCTCGCAGGTACTTTTACCAGCTTCAGATGAATACATCGCCTTTGATCCTTATTCAAGGAGGGTCTGGGCCGGGTTTATCGCCCATACCTATGAAAGGAGGACTTTTTATGCTACCTACTACGAGCTGGAGGGTGTAGAGGAAGGAAAACAGGAATCCAGCGAAAACGAATTGGTGCTGCATTGCTCACCAATTCCAGCCTCAGATGAGATGGTAATACAATATCAACTACATGTCAGTCAAATAATAAGGCTATCACTATTCAATAGCACAGGCAGATTGGTGGCAAAGTTATTTGATGGAATGAACCAAGCCGGTGCTCACCGACAGAGGTTTCTTTTTAAAGGTTGCCCGGCAGGCGTCTATTTTTTGGTCGTAGAATCCGACCGAGGTAGCATGAAAAAGAAAATTATAGTAATGAAGAGATAAACCTGGAGGTAGACATGAAGAATTTACCCCAAATTATCCTTTTTGCAGGCTTGTTGTTTATGGTATGTGGTAGGAATAAAAATCCTGGGGTTCCTTCTATCACCGGACCAACTGAAGTTTTTGTTGGTGAAGAGGATACATTCTTCCTCAGTGCGGTAGACCCTGATGAAGATTCATTAAGTTATTTAATAGATTGGGGTGATGGAAATTTTACAAGATGGTCTGATTATTATGCCAGTGGTGATACCGGTTCATTTGCCCATCGGTTTGCAACTGAAAGCCTTTACTATCTGAAGGCAATCGCCAAGGATTTAAATGGTGATACATCTGACTGGTCGCCTCTCTTAGCGATTGAAGTTCTTTCTGAATTGCAACTGAAGTGGTTATTTACTGCTTCAGGGGTTGAGCTTTGGTCTGAACCACCGGCAATTGGTTATGATGGCACAATCTATGTTGTCCTTGAGTGGCGACTTTATGCCCTTGACCCGTTCGGCAATCAAAAGTGGTCATACTATGTTGCAGATCATCCTATCACAAGTCCCGCAATCGGTGCGGATGGCACAATCTATGTTGGAGTGGGTAGTGGAGAATTTGTGGCACTCAATACCGATGGCTCAATAAAGTGGAGTTATCCTGCACCTTCACCTACCGGCGGGGCAATCGGAATAGACGGCACAATATACTTCGGTTCAGCTGATTCCTGCCTTTATGCATTAAACCCTGATGGAACCCTCAAGTGGAGATATAAAGCAGATGCAAAGGTTAATGCTACTCCGATAATAAATTCAAATGGTAATATTCACTTCCCAGCGGGTGATGGCTATTATTATGCAGTTTCTCCGGGCGGAGACCTGATTTGGAAAACAAAAATCACCTCAGATGCCAGCTGGTGGCACACCGCAGGAGCAATTTCTTCAGATGGAACGATTTTTACCATTCCAAATGGACAAGGAATCTATGCAATAAAATCAGATGGTTCAATCAAGTGGCATCTGCCCATTGAAGTTGATTTCCCATCTATAAATTCGCCGGTGATTGGTCCGGATGGAACAATCTATATTGCCGGCAAAGACAGTCTCTTTGCGATTTCACAGAATAGTAGCATAATCTGGACTCATCAAGGTGAATCATCTGGAACACCGATGGTCACTTCTGATGGTTCAATTATTGTGCCAATGCAATCCGAGATATATCTCTTTACCAATATAGGCAGGGCAAGGAGCAAGACAAAGATTACATACAGATATTCCCGCAGTTACATTGGCTATGCACCGACTATAGATAATAATGGCACAATCTATGATATTGGTTATAAAGAACGGTCCGCTACACTCTTTGCAATCCAGGGTAGAGACTCTCTTGCCCTATCTTCCTGGCCGATGTATCAACATGACCCCCAGCACACAGGAAGGGTTGATTAGCAAAGTAAAAGGGATCCGATCTCTACATTCATTTCTCACCTTTGCTTCTAGTTCTGTATAACGTTTGTGCAAATTCTTATCTCTATCCATCCGCTCCCGCAAATGCTGTTGAAATAAATACACCGTTTGAGAAGCCCGAGATCGGGTGTGGTATATGGAGTGAATTCGGTTTAGGTTGGGATGAATTCAGGGCGCCTGTCTCAAAAATTTCAATCGACTGATCATACTCATATACAATTTTTAAGGGAAGTGCTATAAATTCGAGTGTTTTATCTATAGCAAAAGATGGACATTTCCGATTTTGGTCTTCTTCATCCCATATCTTTCAGCAATCTGGATTGCCAAATCAGCCTGTCGCCTGGAAGTCCGCGGCATATCATTAAAACAGAAATGGGGATAAAATCCCAAGAAAGACCAAGGGATTTCTTTATTGAGCGAACTCAAAAATTTTGCCATTTCGGTTATTTCATACTCATCCAAATATCCTGGAATGAGCAGGGTACTAACAATAAGCAGGGGCGGCTTTTCCCTCTTTTTCATGTATCCGGCAACCAGCTTTATATTCTCTTTGGTATTTTTATTTGATACTCCACAAAGGGCAACATTCAAGGATTCTGAAAATGCTTTAAAATCAATCTTAATGCATCCATTCGTCTTTAAGGCAATCGTCACCCATTCTTCCATAATTGACGGCGCCACCGAGCCATTGGTCTCCCAGCAAACTCGAAATTTTTTATTTCTTTTTCTTTCAAGGATTTCTTTAGAAAGAGCAATTGTGTGTTGAGCAAAAGGAGTAGGGTCACCACCAAAATAGCAAATACAACTTGTCAAGGGGTCCGCATATTGAGCGATATCCATCACCGTTGCCCTATTTTTTCTCTCTTTGAATTGCCAGTTCTGACAGAAGAGACAATTGAATGTGCAACCTTCGTAGAAAACCGCCAGGTTTTTGTACCCGTAGTCCTTACTCCCTTCACAGACCCAGTCCGCAACACAATTTGTAGGCAGGGGGTCATGATACCAATCCACATAAGCCCATTCATTATCTGGGCCAGAAATCACACCACCCATATTCCGGCGCACACCACAGTAACCGGTATTCTCATCACCAATCTGGCAGTTATTACCACATAACCCACAGTTAACGCCGGTTTTATCTTCGGGGATTGACCCCGGGAGTTTAAATGGCTGCCTGGTCTTTTGGTGGATAGCTTCGATCTTGGGTTTTAATTTATCAAAATCTTGTCTGATACATTCCGGACAATAGGGAAGAATCTCGGATAATAATCGCTCTTTTCTACAGTTCTGGCAGATCACTGATATCTTTCATAAGCAACTACTTCGTGGAATTCTTTTCGACCCCGATCCTTGGGCTCCTCTGCCGGATACCCAATTGGTGTCAAGGCGACCACCCGCACATCATCCGGTATTCCCAGAATCTCTTTTACCTTTTTCTCCTCAAAAGCCCCAATCCAGCAGGTTCCCAGTCCTTCATTAGTTGCCGCAAGAATGATGTGGTCCATGGCAATTGCGAGATCAACCGCAAAGGAACTCATGTAGCCACCCATGCGTCCCCACGCGATCTTTTCCAATGCACACCCACAAATGATCACATCAGCATCTGCCATCCAGTGCTGACCCCTACATGCCTCCGCAATCCTTTTCTTTGTCTCTGAATCTTTTATCACAACAAATTTCCAGGGTTGAATATTTTTTGCCGAAGGCGCAATGCGACCGGCTTCAAGGATTCGCTTCAGAACTTCATCCGGGATGGGGTCGGATTTATATTTTCTCACACTCCTTCTTTTCTTTATCACCTCATAAAATTCCATTCGTGACCTCCTTTTATTGTACCAAATGAAATTCCGCTCTTACTCCTAGTAGACTTCTACACCGCGCCCGAGGTGATTTGAACACCTAACCTGCGGAGCCGGAGTCCGCCGTTCTATCCAATTGAACTACGGGCGCCTATGGTTAGTATAATTAAAATTTTATTTACGTCAATAGCCGTTTTATTGCCCCACCAATTAAGCAGAACCACAGAAAGAAAGAAATTCTCGCATGAGATGATAATAAGGCATGATACTTGGGATATAATGGGCTTCATGGGCACCATGGGGATTAATCCCGGATTGACCCAGGATTACCACTGGGGATTTTATAAAGCGCGCCTGTGTGGCATGAATTTTGCCCTTCCCCAGATAATCATCGATCTTACCTCCACCAAATGTCGCAAGAATTTGCAGGAGAGACTGGAGAAAAGAATTTTTAAGAGGGGTCGTTATTCCTGGTTCTTTATTTATGTACTCTATCGACAGATCAAATTGTTTACCGAGTTCGGTTATGTGGGTTATTATCTTCTCAATGTTCTCTTCGGGAATCGGCCTAACTTCCAATCCAGCCCAGGCAACTGTAGGGGTGGTATTGAAATTCCCGATTTCACCGGAGAGAAAATAAGGGAAGGTAAAAGTAGTCTTCCATTCGCTTTCGGACGGTCTTGAAAAATATTCAAAAATCCGGTTACGGAATTCCATTATTCTTTCTAACGCGGTCAAACCTTTTAACTGGGCGGTGTGTTCAGCACTTCCTGATGCTACAATCTTTATGCGGATGAGACCCCGGTTTTTATATTCCAATCTTCCCAGACAGACATCACCTTCGCCGGTTCTTTCTGCGACAATCACAAAATCCGGTTGATAATTAGTGGTTTTATATAATTCTTCAAGGATAAACGGTGTTCCCCATCTTTCGGTTTCGCCCGATTCTTCGTTTCCCACCAGGATCAGTCCACAATTTATCTTTTTGTTCTCCAGTTTCAAATCTTTAAAAAGCACCATCAGGGTGGCGACCGTGCAGAGCATATCGGTTGCCCCGCGCGCTTTAAGCCATTCTCCTTCAATGAATGGCACCATCTGTGTCTCAGAAATCGGTGAGACACGGTCATAATGACCCGCAAAAAGAATCCTCCCGGACAATTCTTTTTGCGTCTGTAAGTCGCAGTATAATGCAGGTACTGATTCTTTATCTTTAAGCTCAATCACCCTTAGACCCGCCTTTTTCAGGTATGCAACGATAAACTCAAAACATTTCACTACTCCCTCTGGATTTTTAAACCGCCCGACACTTATCGCGGGAATTTTTATCAACTCCATTGCCAGGCTCAATATTTCCTTTTGTTTTTGCTCCCCATATATATAATTCATTCTAACTCCCTTAAACTCTGCTCTAACCTGGTTATTGCGCCCAGCGTATATTCCGGAGCATTAGCATAAGAAAAACGGATAAAATGGGGCTGTCGGAAAACTGAACCCGGGATTATCGCCAAGCCACATCTTGCCGAAAGATAGGATTTTAAAATATCTACATTTTCAATCTTTTCGATTTTGCGACCGTGCGTATCGAAAAACTCTTTTCCCTGGGGGATTCTTTTTCCGAGCCATGGATAGATATTGATGAAAGCATAGTAACCCTGGTCACAGATGAATTTAAAGTTGAACGCTTTCAGTTTTTCCTTTACTATCGCCCGGCTCAATGCGGTAGGCTCTACAATCCTTTTTACCCAGGGATGTATCAACGGATTTTTTTGGCTATATACCTCATAAGCAACTGCCTCGCCGGCGACATTGGGCAGGACCGTATGGGTCGCAATTCCCTTTAATTTTTTAGCGAATTCAATTGAACCACAGACCAGATGGGCATTTCGCAGATTTGATGCCCCTACCATTTTGGTCAACCCATCCATAAAGACAACTTTCTTTTTGCCTTCGGGGCTCAAAGATTTAAAGATTCTATTCACATCATAACAACCGACCTCTGGGTCCGTCACTGCCTGGTAGATCAAGTCCACAAAGATATAATTGATTCCTCTGGCGACAGCGTGTTCAATGAGATTTACTATTTCTTTATCGTTTAGATAATTCCCCGTAGGATTATCCGGGCTGGTGATAATAATACCCACAATCCTTCTCGCATGCCTCTGGACATATTCTATGGAGAGGTCAATTCCTTCGGGAGTGATTTTAAAAGCATTATCCGGATTCCCTGGGGCACATACGATGTTGAAACCATTCAGATATGAACCTTCAGGATAAGAGCCCCAAGGAGCAGCGCTCACGAGGATGAAATCACCATGACCGCCACAATCCTGAGAAAGTGCCTGATACCACTTCTGTAGGATATCACGACCTCCATCACCGATGATAATATTCTCCGGAGTGAGACCCGTATCCAGGTCAAATCGGTAGTAATTCTCAAAAATTGCTTTCCGCAATATTAAACTTCCATTCGGTTCACCGTATTTTGTCGCACGCTCTTCTGGCAGATACCTTAATAATGCCTCGGCAATCTCCTGCTTTGGAATACCCCCCAGACTCATCCCACCATCACCCTGGGATGCATCATAGACCGGAACGGTAGGATGATCTTTGATAAACTCATCCAGCTCCTGTTTTATTGTAAACATCTTTGAGGGCCAAACTTCACGCCGAGGATATTTTGCGATCGGGACCCAGTTTTCCGCTTTGTCAAAAAATTGCGGGATCAAACTCTGGGACACATCCTGTCCCGGATAACAGACATCATAATTTTTCATAAGCACCTCCTTTTATTTATACGATTTGAAAAAAGTCATCTCCTGAGGGTATTCTGTCATCCCAGCAATCCCCCAATTCAATCTTTCCGAAAGTTCTTCAAGTAGATATCGCTTTCGTGCCCTCAGGTAATCTCTGATGATTTCATCCGGGACGATGATCAGACCGCTTTTTGTCCGTGGGGGATTTCGGCCCAGACTCTTGAGCACGCTATTTATTTTCTTCCCGGCTTCATTCTCCTGACCTTTGCTTAACTCATAAAGAGGCTTCAGGTCTTCATACGTACCAATCTCCCGGGCAAAATTATCAATAGTTTTCAAGGTGGAAGAAAGAAACTCACGTATCTTCATCTTTTTACCGGTCCAGGGATGTATTATTGTACAATTCAAGCCATCTTTGGTTGCTTGTTTTTCATTATACTCCAACCTTTTTAAGTCTTTGCGGTCGTAGGTGAAAGAAGAAGCGAATTCTGGATGCGCGAAGAGATAAAGGGCTAAGGTAAAGATGAAACCGGCTTTTCCCTGTTCAAATTCATAATCGCCTCCTGACTCCTCGCACCGTATCTCCAGTCGGCTCAGCGGCACACCCAGCAGCCGGCGCACATTATCCTTCTGCCACAATCTTATCAGGGCATTCAATGTATAACCTTTCTTTTTTAGCCATCCGGTTCTTTCGGCAATTTGTAACTTTTCAATGAATGTCAAATCTTCGAGTTTCAGTAAAGCACGGAGCGCGGGCTCAGATTCCAGCTCTTCTCTATCAATGACAATATCATGGAACCAACATGCCCGCTCCAACGATAATGGAACCTCACCCAATCTCCTTTCTCCTTTTGGTCTTATGGGCATATAATTGTTGGCACCAATAATCACGCCTTTGTCAATCAATTCCAACGAAAGTTTCTGAAAATGGGTATAATTGTGCAGCATGAATGGTTGATTGGTACTTTCGATTTGCGGCAAACGCCGCCAGCGATTAGATTGATAACCAGTGAGGACCGTATAAACAGCATCATCTTCTATTATGTAATCGAAGGGTGAATTAGCTTCAATGGCAATGATTAAACTGGCAAATGCCCGGAGCCGGGCGGCAAGCCAGATGTAGATTTCGTTTTTGAAATCCACATAACCGGTGCTCCCCCGTTCTTTTTTCATATCGGAGCGGTGGTATTGATAGTCAATAAGGGGCTCGGGAAGGGAAATGTTACCGTGCATACCTTGAGGGGTGAGTTTATCACCGTAACGACGAACCATCTCCTCCAGATACGCCTTTTTATCTTTTCCCCAGACTTCAGGAATACTTTCGGTATCTATTTTTGCAGGTTTATACAGTGTTCCGCTGCTCAAAAGTATCTCTTCCATTGCCGGAAATTCATTCTGGATATGGGACAATGCGAACCACAAATAAGCTTCAGCCATTAATATTTCATTAACTGCCTGCCGGTATGAGATCTCAGGTTCAGTAATCACCTCTATCATATAATCAAAGACCTCAGGCATTATTCTTCTTCGCAGTTCAAAAGGTATATCACCATACATTGTTACGAATTTGAAAGCAGATTGTCTCCCGATCTTCTGCACAGCATAAAGATTCTTGGCGTTAATAAATGCAAATTCTTTCTCAATCCCGTAAATATTTGTTTCACCCTCTTTTTGTGCAAGTTCAAGTGCCTTAATTACCTGTCGGGGCTTAATTTTTTCTAATTTTAAACTTTTCTCCACCATCTCCTCCACTCTTGTTAGATGCTCCATCTACCTGGCGTTTTGGGGAATAGAGTTGCCTCAGAAATATCGTTAAGCCCGCATATAAACCGTGTCAACCTTTCTAAGCCGATGCCAAACCCGCAAGATGGGAACAGTCCTTTTTTAACAAATTCGAGATACCATTTAAAATCTTCGGGATTGTTGCCAGCAATTTTCATACGTTCCACAATCCTCTCGTATTTAAACTCCCGTTCACCTCCGGAAAGTGCTTCACCATAGCCTTCGGGATAAATCAAATCCATATCACATAGGATCCCTGGCTTATCTTCATATTCTCGGTCATAAAACTCCCTTACTTCTATCGGAAAGTCAATCACCCAAAAAGGTTCGATTGAAGCCCGCGAGATTATCATCTCAAACTTATTACCATATTGGTTATATAAATCAAGGTATCTGTATCTTTTGAACGGTCCTGTAGGTAGCTTTAAATTCCTACCTAAATCACTCAATTCATTATAACAATTTTTCACCACCTGAGAGATAATTTCTACTATCATCTCCTCAGCAAGTTCCATCATTGTTTCTCGTGTTGCATTCCTCATCTCAAGGTCAATCTGTGTAAATTCAATCAGGTGGTTACCCGTGGATGAATATTCCGGTGGTTCTAACCTTACATTCGGTGAAAAAATGAAAATCTTATCCACACTTAGAAGCGCAATCTGTTTGTGGAATATCATGCTTTTTGTAAGTTGGTATTTCATTCCAAGGTAATGTATTGAAGCATCTAATACCTGATGGCGCAGAGGATCAGTTAGCGGTGATATTATTACCGGATTAATTTCTAAAAATCCTTTCTCGCGAAGGAATTTGCCGGCTATGAATCGTATTTCACTGGCTATCCTCAAGATAGCCCGCAAGCGACTAGATTTTATGGTGCGCTCTAATCCCATTATATCAATCATTTCTTCCATAAAGCCTCCTTTCATCAAATAAAAAAGCCCACCAAAATTGGTGGGCTTTCTGCCTCTCCAATAATCATCAAAGCAGAAAGCCCGGATCCTTATTCTTATTATCTCTCATTGTCCGGTGGGAAAGGCAGGAAAGTCCAAGCATGGCTGATTATACACACTTTATAACTTATGTCAATAGAGTAAATCATTTGCGCCACATTGACAAAATGAGTTATATCCGTATACTTAAACCAGAGGTCCTTGGGGCATGCAATCACTCAGCAGGGAATTAATTATATGAAGAACATAAGCCGCAGGGAATTCTTAAAATTTGGTCTGGGTCTTGCTGCCAATTTTATTCTACCGGTGAAAATATTCGAGGCACAGGGAGGAAGTACACCGCACCCCATTATCGGTGTTGCCCGCGGCAAAAGTAAACGGCTGGTAAAAGCCGCGGTGGATGTTATCGGAGGAATTGATAAATTCATCAAACCCGGTGACCGGGTGCTTATTAAACCCAACATTTCTTTTTCGGCGAATACCGAATGTGGTGCCACCACAAGCGTGGAAGTAATAAAACAGGTTGTGGAACTCTCCCTTGAAGCAGGTGCATCAAAGATCGTTATCATTGATTATCCGCTGGCGAATGCTGAAATATGTATTGAAAAAACCAGGGTTAGAGAAGCAATTGTAGATCCAAACAAAGTTAGTTTATTAATGTTAAATAAAGAACACCAATTTTGGGAGATTGAAGTGCCCGACGGCAAGGAACTGAAAACCATCAAGATTGCCCGGGAACTGCAGAAAGTAGATAAATTTATCAACCTTCCTACGGCAAAATCACACTCGGCAACCGGGGTGAGTTTGGGAATAAAAAACTTGATGGGACTTATCTGGAACCGTAATTATTTGCACCGAGTTGACCTGCATCGGGCAATTGCTGAACTCGGACTGGTATTTAAACCCGACCTTACAATTGTTGATGCAACAAGGGTTTTGACCAGCGGTGGACCAGGTGGTCCTGGTAAAACGGTGATATTGAATACCGTCATCGCAGGCACAGATATGGTTGCGGTTGATTCATATACAGTAGGAATCAGTCAGTGGTACAATAAATCGTTTACCGGTAAGAATGTAAAACACATCGCCTATGCTTATGAGCTCGGACTCGGTGAGATTGATACAGAAAAAATGGTGATTAAGGAGGTTAAGGTATAAAGAAACACCGCACGATAAGATTATCTACTCAATTAATCTTTTTATTCACCTTTATCTTTTTATTCTTACTGATCAACTATAATACAAAGTTCAATTTTCTATATTTCTACTATTTTGACCCGCTGATTTTTTTAATCATCAGTATTTCAAACCGCATATTACTCAGTCCATACCTTTTTTCCCTTATTCTAATTTTTTTAACACTCATTTTTGGCAGATTCTTCTGTGGTTTTATCTGTCCGTTAGGGACAGTAATCGATTTATCCGGAATGCTCATTAAGCCACAAAAATTGTTGATTATACAAAACAGACTCAAAAAATTCAAATATCTAATACTGATATTTATAATTACAGCGGCGGTTCTCGGTTTTTCTTTTATTCAATATTTTGACCCAATTGTGATATTTGAAAGGGCTCTTTTGTTGATTGTATTTCCTGTCATTTCATTTTTTGTCGGCATTTTTACTCTAAAGGCTTCTTTTGCTTATACCGAAAGATTATTTGCCCTTTTGTTTTTCGCGATAATACTCGGCTTGAATTTTTTTTCAAAAAGATTCTGGTGTCAGAATATCTGCCCATTGGGTGGACTCTTTGCGTTTTTTTCAAAATTCTCACTATTTAAATTTTTCTTTGGCGCGGGGTGTAAGCAATGTGCTTTATGCGAAAAGGTCTGCCCGACCCGTGCGATAGATTCAAAAAATGAGACGATTGACACAGGCGAATGTATTATCTGCCTTAACTGTATCTATGAGTGTCCGGAAAATGTAATTAAATATAAAATAAGATTTTCACAACCTGAATTTGATATTAAGAAACGTCAGGTAATCTTCTCTATCGGCAGTGCTTTTATCCTTGCACCATTATTGCGTTCAGTTCATCATCAAAAAATTGAAGGAAGATTGATCCGTCCGCCCGGCTCAATTCCTGAATCAGAATTTTTAAGTAGATGCTTGCATTGTGGCAGGTGTATGAAGGTATGTCCCACGAATGGACTCCAGCCCTGTCTTTTTGAATCAGGTATTCTGGGGCTCTGGACCCCAAGACTCATCCCGCGCATTGGTGCCTGCGAAAAAAATTGCAATATGTGCGGCAAGGTTTGTCCGACTTCGGCAATAAGGAATTTATCTTTGAAAGAAAAGAGTTATGCGAAGATCGGGACTGCAATTATTGACAAGGCGAGGTGTATTGCATGGGAACAAAACAAGGCCTGTTTGATATGTGATGAAGCCTGCCAGTATAATGCAATCAATTTAATTAATGAAACGGTTTATGGAATAACATTGGGTAGACCAATTGTTGATGAAAGAATATGCACAGGCTGTGGTATGTGTGAAAATCGCTGCCCGGTTGAAGGAACCGCTGCGATACAGGTATATTCCATTGGCGAAGAAAGGAAGCAATCTGGTTCTTATATCACTGAAGAAAAAGAAAGATTGCGAAATTGTGAAGAAAAAGAGGAAGACATCCCTTCGGGGTTTATGATTAAGTGAAAGAAATTCCAACTAATTATTTTTTTAATATCTGGATTCTATCAAAATATACTGCGCCCCCTATGCCGTATTCGGTGGATAGGGCAAAGGTGTCAGAGATTGATTTCTCTGCCGCAGGAACATTATCAGCAATCTTCTGTTCGTTTATCCAGACATCCATTAACAGATTATCATAATCAAGGTGCACTTTTACATTATACCACAGATTTTTTTGCCACTTATAACCGGTTGGTTGTGGATCAACACCCCGCACATACACCAGACTATCGTTGAAATCAAAAAGAACACCGTTATATATCGTACCCAGTGTGGGGCTCAATTTTACAAAAAATCCTGCAAGCGCACCGGCCGGGCTCGTCTCCGGAATCATTAAGGCATATTCATAAGTAAGTTTATGCAATTTTTTTAAATCAAGTTCAATGCCATCAGTTCTTACCCATTGTGAAGAGCCACAAAGTCGGAAACTCTTAAATCCATCATAGGAAAAAAGTGAATCAACATAGGTACTTTCACCGATTCCGGGCCAGATTTGAAACCAGTATTGGGAAGGGTAATTGTGAATATAATAAAATTCAAAATCATCATAAAAGAGCAGAATATTATAGACCATTACTGAGATTGTTTCAGAGTATATATAATTCCCGTTTTCAAGTTCAGCCTTTGCATATATCGTATGAATTGAACTATCAGGAAGGGGAATTGTATTCCATAAATATGAATACGGCTCTTTTTCAAAAAATTTTACAAGCGAATCATCAATGTAAAATCCAAGTGCAGATATCTCCCCACCATCAGCAACCCGGGCAGTAATCTCCACAATCCCCCCCACCACCGCTCCATTTGGTGGATTGATGATTTCAATCGTAATTTTCGTCTTTGCACAATCTATCGGCAAAGTCAGAACAAGTCCCCAAAATACTATTTTAATTAAAGTAACGAATTTTTTTCTCATCTTTTATAATAATATAGCAAAAACTGGCAAAGTGTCAATCAGGTTTTCTAATCCTCCTATTGAACTCGGTATTTTTATTTAAACAGCGCTGAAGAGCCAAAATTTTTCTCACCTTGATGTTCTTTAATTTTAGCGGAAAAAATAGGGATCAGCTTAATCGTTAGATTACACTAAATATCTCCCTTAAAAACATATTTTTCGCGCTTCACTTTCTTCTTGACTTTCTGGGGATTATATATAATTATCCCCAGATAGGAGAAAAATATGACTTTAAGTCAAGCAAGGCTAAAATTAAGGCAACTGGCTAACGAATTAATAAAATTATTGAATATTTTTTAGCCAGGAAATTATTAATTAAAGGTGGTGTGTATCAGAGTAAAAGTCGCTCTGGCAAGCCTAATTGTCGGTGTGTTCGTGAAAGGGCATTGCATGTGGTGTGGAAGTTATATTAGACTGAAGGTGGTAAAACAGATTGCCATAAAAAAGAGCGCGGTCTATGATTATCAACAGCTGACCGCCAATTATCAGCGTTTCCGCAGGGCACGGTTGGTGAAGATTTATCAGGAGATGATTCAATTGATAAATTTCATAGAACGGGGCTTAACCAAAGGTAAGGTTAAAAGTTATCTAAAGAAACACTGATGATTAAACAAGCGAAACTTACCAAAATATTTTATCAAACAGTGCATCATTTTTAATTTACTGATGGGCTTAAAACAATTAATGATTCCAGGCATAAAGGTAGTTGCATCTATGAAATTCAAACCCTTTCATGGGTTGCTCTTTTGGTATTTGTTTTAAAACTAAATTCCCGGCGTAAACTTAATGTCCGTTTTAACACCAGGCAATTTATTAAGCACCTTGGGTTATTGAGTGGTCAAAAATTGTGCAAGCTTCCTCATGATACGACGCTGGCTAATCTTTTGAAAAAACTTGAACCTGAAAGGTTTTATAAAGTCCGCTATTCAGTGATTAATGAGATTTTGCGGAGTAAGTCTTTAGTCAAATTTCGGCTTTTAGATAAGTTTAATTTAATTGCCATTGATGGTACGGGTTGGTATGTATTTTCCGGGCGGCATTGTCCCCATTGTTTGGTCAGAAAGGTTAAGGGTAAGAAGGGTAAAAAGCGGGTGATTTATTCTCATTCGGTGGTGGATGCAAAGATTGTGACACCCAATGGTTTTGCTTTGAGTATTGACACCGAGTTTGTGGAAAATTCTGGGCCGTGGGTTAGGAGTCAGGATTGTGAATTAAAGGCGGCGTATCGCTTACTTGAGCGTTTAGGTAGGCGTTTTTCCGCAATTAGGGATTTGTTTGGTTTTAGATAGTCTTTATGTTTCCGAGGGGATTTTGGGGCTTTGTGAGTTGCATGATTGATGGTTTATCATTGTTTTTAAGGGGGCAGTAGCCCGGAGATGTATCAGGAATTTGAGGTTTTAAAGAGGCGTTATTCTGAGGGTTATTTAGAATATGATTGGGTGGAGGGTGGTGAGTATCAGCGGTATTGATGGGTGACGAATATGGATTACAAATTTATGGGTCGTTTCTGTGTGAATTTTTTGGAGTGTTTGGTTAAGAAAAAGAAGGTTAAAAAAGGTGAAAAGAAGGTGGTGCGCTGGCTTTGGATTACCAATCTTCCGATTAACAAGGAGAATTGTGTGGTTTTAGCCAACCAAAGAGGTTGTTTAAGGTGGAAACAAGAGAATGAGGGTTTTAATATACAAAAAAATGGGGGATACAATTTAGAGCATCTTTATATTAAGGATTATAATGGAATGAAATGTGTTTATTTACTCATCCAGATTGCCCATATTCTCAATCAATTGATTGAGAAGAGTAGTCTGTTGACCGAGGAAATCAAGAAGGCTTTAGGCAGTATTCGTGAGTTTGCCTATTGGTTTTTAGAAGAAATGAGATGGTTCTTTGTGTGTTATTATCCACATAGCATAAGAGAAGTCTACCCCTAAGAGAAAATTTATCCAGCCCTTCAAATTTTTGAAAATCTTGGTTAGAAAATTGAAAGCTCGCTCTTCAGAGTTGACTCAAACAAATGCATGCTTGACATTTTTTAATTTTGTGCTATACTCAAGTATGAAAAAGCTTGCTGTTTTTCTTTCATTTTTTTTAATTTTTTGTATTGGCTACGCACAGAAGTATTATACGACCTGGCGTCTGTTTTTTAATCCCACAGGTGCGAGTGCAGTAGCACCGGGTCACATTGATTACCGGATAGGTGATATCGCAGTTATTTATAAATTTTTTGGTCTCGGGACAAAAGGATTCAGGGTGATACATAATGCAGATTTTTCTTCGGAGAGTGTTGCACTTGCCGGATTCGTTGCACCAGCATATATCTATTTTGTGCCATTCGCAGCCCATAGAAAATCACTTGAGATTACACCATGGGTTACATATTTATATTCAGGCTTCAGCACCTGGGGATTTCAGAATGGAATGTTGATTGATTTTGGTGTTGGTGTTACTCATTATTTTTTGAGTTTTCGCATAGGATTCAATGCATTGAAAACAGATAGCAGGTTGTTCTTTGATGTTGATGACCCGGGATTTAATGACTTTCCGATAAACTGGAAGAGTATTTATCTTTCTTTTGATTTGTTCCCAGGATACTGGTTATCGTTGAAGGCGAAGAAACTCGATATCGAACCCCATCATTAATTTAACTTTTTACTCTCACCACGAGAAATCGGTTATGTGATCGTAAAAACATTGACCACCAATTTAAAATTATAACTACCATTTTTGAGTGTGAATTTGATGACCCTTGAATCAATGTAGCCAATCTGATACTTTAGAACCCTGGTGTCTGTGAAGATAGGAACTTCCACTAACTGGGATGTTTTTTGATCTTTTTAAAAGACGGGGATAGCCCGATTTTAAACTTTGTCAAAATATTCGTTTTGTTGAGCATTGACATTCCTGGTAAATAAGTGTATATTCTGACATGGAACTCGGAATTGATGTTTTAATCCGGAATAATTTTGCCCCCTTGCGCAATAAGCAGGTAGCATTACTGACCAACATCTCAGCCACGGATAAAAATTTGCGTCCGACACTTTATCATTTTATTAGCAGTCAAAATTTCAAACTCAAACTCATTCTGGCACCTGAACACGGGCTTTTCTGCGCCCTCCAGGATCAGGTCTATGTTGCTAATGCAAGAAACAAAAGGATTCCTGTGCAGAGTATGTATGGTAAAAATCTTCGACCACCAAAAAGTGCTTTAAAAGAAGTGGATATTGCCGTCATTGATTTGATTGATATTGGTACACGCTATTATACATTTGTCTGGAGCGCGGTTTTGCTTTTAAAGACCTTGGCTGAATTGAAAAAGAAAGCGATTATCCTTGACCGACCAAATCCCCTTAATGGCATCACTACCCAGGGACCAGTACTGGAAAGAGATTTTGTATCATTTGTGGGATTTTTTCCTCTTCCTGTCCGGCACGGTTTGACAATCGGTGAAATTTGTAGAATGATTAATCAGATGGAAAATGTCAACGCCGATTTAGAGATCATAAAAATGAGGAATTGGCGAAGAAAATTTTATTTTCCGGATTGCGGTTTAAAATGGACAATTCCATCACCCAATATGCCTTCATTTGAAACGGCATTGGTCTATCCCGGCATGTGTCTGCTGGAGGGAACAAACATCTCTGAAGGTCGTGGCACAACCCGTCCCTTTGAAATCTTCGGCGCGCCCTGGATTGATGAAGAAGAACTGGTGCAGGAACTCCGTCGGATAAACCTGAAGGGTGTGGAATTCCGTCCTTTAAAGTTCATTCCGACATTCCATAAGTATCAGGGACTAACCTGTGGCGGCGTCCAGCTTTATGTAAAGGATTTATGGAATTTTGATCCGGTGCTCACCGGGCTGGAAATCATTGCTGCAATAAAAAGACTTTATCCGAAAAAGTTTAAGTGGCGTCGCCCGCCTTATGAGTTTGAAAAAAAGAAGATGCCTTTTGATATGTTAATCGGTAATGCCTGGATAAGAGAAGGGTTAGAGCAAGGAGTGGACGTTCGTTTACTTGCTGCCCGCTGGGAGGATGCACTCCGGGCATACCAGAAGACCGTTCGTGGATACTGGCTTTATGATTGAAGTTAAAAACATGAAGGGGATCGTCCTTGCCGCAGGATATGGTAAAAGATTAGGATCGATTACCCAAATACTGCCCAAGCCATTACTTCCAATTAACGGTAAACCGATAATTGAGCTAATCATTGAAAAATTAAAAACCGCAGGAATCGAAGAGATTGGTATTAACCTTTACTACAAAGCGGATTTGATAAAAAGTGCATTGAAAGATATTCCAGGCCTATATCTTGTCGTGGAAAGATATCTTTCTGGAACCGGTGGCGCATTGTTAAATTTCCGGGATTTTGTCTCCGATGATTTTCTGCTTCATAACTGTGATGTCCTATCAAATGTCGATTTAAAAAAGGTGATTCAACAGCATAAAATTCACGCACCGCTGGCAACGGTCGTGCTTGTCAAAAATCAAGCCACAAACCGGGTACGCATAAGGAAATATAGGATCACAAAATTTTATAAAAAAAGAATGCCTGATTGCTATACCTATGCAGGGATTGCTGTGATCTCAAAAAAGATTTTTAAATATTTTCCCGATGACAAAAAAATCTTCAGTCTCCCGGAAATCTTTAACCTTGCCCTTGAGAAGGGAGAGTTACTTTACCCCTATATCACCTGTGATTTCTGGTGTGATATCGGTACTCCCAAGGTTTTTAAAACCCTCACCGGTAAGTTAAAAAATCTTGTTACAAAAGTTTCTGAGCCGCAGCAATGCCAGCACGGAATGCCTTGAGATTTAACTCTTCGGTTCCCTTCGGCACCCGGGAGAGGATTGCTGATTCCACGGCTTGTTGGGAAACAATCTTGGTGAGTTCGGTAATCATCCCAAGGGCTACAATATTAGCGACCAATGATTTGCCCGTTTCCTGTTCGGCAATCTCGGTAATCGGGGCTGAATAAACCTTAAATTTACCCTCGGGCAATTTGGTCACAAATCGAGAATCCACAAGTATTGTTCCCCCTTCTTTCACATCCTTGGAATATTTATCGCACGCTTCCTGGGTCAGGGCGAGTAAAAAATCAATATTTACCGCCTTGGGATAATCGATCTCGGTATCACTGATGATGACTTCGGAACGGCTCGAACCTCCCCGTGCCTCGGGACCATAGGATTGGCTCTGAGTGGCGTTTTTGTTGTCGTATATTGCTGCGGCTTCAGCAAGAATCTTACCGGCAAGAATCAAACCTTGGCCACCTGAACCACTCAGTCTGACTTCATATCTAAGTGCCATAGGGTGCTATTTTAAAATGCTTGCAAAGATTATTCATTTTTTATCCGGACCCGATCCACCAATTTCTGATACTCTTCACAGAATTCGGGTCTCTCAATATCATGTAAAACACCGATGGTGATTTTGCCTTTTATTTCTTCAGGACTCAATTTTCGGGCTGTTTCTACTGGAATGCTATTTTCTTTGTAATACTTCAGCATATCAACAGCACTACCAAGCCGATTCGGCCGTCCGTAATAGGTGGGACACTGGGTCAAAACTTCGATCAAGGCAAAACCTTTTTTCAGCAGAGCCTTTTCTATTAGTTTATCGAGCTGGGTTGCATGATAGCAGGTGGAACGTGCTACGAAAGCGGCGCCAGCAGCAATTGCCAGATTGGAGATATCGAAATCCGGCTCTGTACTTCCATATGGTGCAGTGCTTGCCTTCTTCCCAAACGGGGTTGTGGGTGATACCTGACCACCGGTCATACCATAGATATGGTTATTATAAAGGAGGACGGTCATGTCGAGGTTACGACGTGCCGCATGGATGAAATGGTTACCACCGATTGCGGTAGCATCGCCATCACCCGTAACTACAATCACCTTTAATCTGGGTTTTGCTAGTTTTAAACCAGTCGCAAAGGCGATTGCCCGGCCATGGTGGGTATGGAGGGTATTGAAATCGAGATAACCTGGGGTCCGGGAGGAACACCCAATTCCTGAAACGATTGCGACATCGTCCTTTTGAATCCCTGCTCGGTCTATCGCCCGCAACATCGCCTTCATCACAATCCCGCAACCACAACCTGTGCACCAGATGTGCGGGAATTTATCCAGTCTTAAATACTTTTTATACGGAAACATGCCTTATTTGCTCCAGTATTTCCCCAGGGGTGACAGGACTTCCATCCACCCGATTGACTTTGATCGCTTCAGTCCGGGTGGCACATTCTACCTCATGGGCAATCTGCCCCAGGTTCATCTCAGGAACAATAAATTTTTTTATCCGCACTGCCAGTTCCCTCAATTTTTCATAAGGAAATGGCCAGATGACATAAAGCTGGAACAAGCCAACTTTTATCCCGGCTGCCCTCGCTTCATACATAGCCCTTTTTGCGGAACGGGCGGTAGAGCCATAGGTCACAAGACATACCTCGGCATCATCGAGCAGTTCGGTTTTATAAGATATTATTTCATTTTTATACCGCTCAATCTTTCGATTTATCCGCCGGTATAAGGCATCGATTTTCACCGGATCATTGGTGGGGAATCCGCTCTCATCATGGCTCAGCCCGGTGACATTGAATCGGTAACCGGTTCCATAATGGGCGATAGGTGGGATATCATCCTCGGTAATTTTATATGGTAGATATTTTTCTGGTGGGTCGGTGGTGAGTTTCCGGTTGATGATCTCAATTTCGCTTCTTTCTGGAATCACGATCTTCTCGTTTAAATGCCCGACGATTTCATCCATCAGGAGGATCACCGGCACCCGATATTTTTCTGAAAGATTGAATGCCTTGATTGTCCATTCGTATGTCTCCTGGACTGTAGCTGGGGCAACCGCGATCACCGGGTGGTCTCCGTGTGTTCCCCATCTTGCCTGCATCACATCTGCCTGAGAAGGTAGGGTTGGCAGACCTGTGCTCGGACCACCGCGCTGAACATCGACTACAACCACCGGAACTTCAGCCATGGATGCATAACCGATGTTTTCTTGCATCAATGAAAATCCCGGACCACTGGTGGCGGTCATAGACTTGACTCCGGCCAGGGAAGCTCCGATGATCGCTCCCATGGAGGCAATCTCATCTTCCATCTGGATAAAGACTCCACCCACCTCGGGTAACCTTCGGGATAGAACCTCGGCAATTTCCGAAGAAGGAGTGATCGGATAACCAGCAAAAAATCTCATCCCGGCAACGATTGCCGCCTCGGCACACGCCTCATTCCCAGTCATCAACGCAATTTTTCTCATATCCCTTATAACTTCTCTACTTCTATGGCAAAATCAGGACAATATATCTCACAGAGCTGACAACCAGTGCAGGCATCAGGATTCACGACTTTTGCCTTGGTCTTTTCCATTGCTAATACCTTTTTGGGACAGAAAACCACGCAAATTTCACAGCCTTTACACCATTTTTCATTTATTATCACCTCAAAGCGCCGGGTAGCCACGGTCATATCGAAGGTAAGTATATCTAAAATCAGCTTGAAGTCAAGAAAAAATTTGTTTTTATTCTTTCCTATCAACTTGACGCCCGCGTTTTTTTAGGTATAATTAAAATTATGGAAGAACGCATTACGACGGTGTATATCGAAGATGAAATAAAATCGAGTTATCTCGATTATGCGATGAGCGTGATCGTGGGCCGGGCATTGCCCGATGTCCGCGACGGGTTAAAACCCGTCCAGCGCCGAATT
The DNA here is from genome assembly GCA_039802205.1 of candidate division WOR-3 bacterium. Taxonomy (NCBI): domain Bacteria; kingdom Pseudomonadati; phylum Caldifarciminota; species Caldifarciminota bacterium. The sequence continues at coordinate 8,559 of JBDRWD010000022.1, read as the reverse complement.
TTGTTCGCCATGCATGAAGCAGGGCTTGCCTCCAATCGGCCCCATAAAAAGAGTGCTACAGTGATCGGTGATGTCCTCGGTAAGTATCATCCCCATGGCGATATGGCGATCTATGATGCCTTGGTCCGCATGGCCCAGGATTTTTCCATGCGTTATCCCCTCATCGATGGTCAGGGCAATTTCGGTTCAATTGACGGGGATGCAGCCGCTGCCTATCGTTATACCGAGGCAAGGTTCACACCGATTGCTGAAGAACTGCTGAAGGATTTAGAGAAAGATACTGTTGATTTCGTGCCTAATTTTGATGGCCGGCTAAAAGAGCCGGTGGTATTACCCGCATCTTTTCCCAATCTTTTGTGCAACGGTGCCTCGGGCATTGCCGTTGGTATGGCAACGAATATTCCGCCGCACAATCTGGGTGAGATCATCAATGCGCTCAATGCCTTAATCGATGATCCGGAGATTGAGGATAAGAAACTTTTAAAATATGTCCCCGGACCAGATTTTCCCACGGGTGGAATCATCGCGGGCAAAAAGGGGATTGAGGAAGCCTATCTGACCGGTAAAGGACGGATTTTCATCAGGGGCAAGATTAAGATAGAAGATTTAAAAGGTGGCAAACAGGCGATCGTGATTACTGAGATTCCTTACCAGGTTAATAAAGCCGCATTACTGGAGAAAATGGCCCAACTGGTAAAGGAGAAAAAAATTGAGGATATTACGGACTTAAGGGATGAATCGGATAAAGATGGCATCCGGGTAGTGGTGGAATTGAAAAGGGATGCCAATCCCGAGATAGTACTGAATAACCTCTATAAATTCACCAATTTGCAGACCACCTATAGCATTCAAATCCTGGCACTGGTTGATGGAGTGCCCAGGACGATAACATTAAAACAGGCGCTCCAACACTTTCTTAATTTCCGTTTTGAGGTCATAACCCGCCGGACCAAGTTTGAACTGGCTGAGGCCGAGAAAAAGGCGCATATCCTGGAAGGATTAAAGATTGCGATCGAAAATATTGATGAAGTGGTGAACATCATTAAAAAATCCGCAGATGCAAAGACGGCAAAAGAAAGACTGATGAAAAGATTCTCCCTCACCGAGGCCCAGGCTCAGGCAATACTTGATATGCGTCTTGCCCGGCTGACAAATCTTGAGAAAGAAGCACTGGAAAAGGAGTACTTGGGATTGATAAAGGAAATCGCCCGCTTAAAATCAATTTTGGCATCACCCAAAGGTGTCTACGGTGTGATAAAGAAAGAATTGAGCGAACTTGCCGCTAAATATCAAGATAGCCGGCGGACTACGATCTCCGAGATGGAACCCGAGGAACTCACGATTGAAGATTTGATTGCTGAAGAAGATATGGTGATCACATTAACCCAGCGTGGTTATATCAAACGCCAACCTATCACCACCTATCGGAATCAGACCCGCGGGGGTCAGGGACGGAAACTGGTGGAAACCGGTGAAGAAGATTTCGCGAATCAACTATTGATCGCAAAGACCACCGACACCCTTTTATTCTTCACCGATGCCGGCAAGGTATATGCTTCAAAGGTTTATGAAATTCCTGAGGCAGGACCTTTTTCCAAGGGGCGATCGATTGCCAATCTCATCGAAATGGGCGAAGGCGAAAAGGTGACCGCCTGCTTAGGGATAAAGGAATTTTCCAACAAATTCTTTATCTTCATGACTACAAAGTTGGGTAAGGTGAAAAAGACGGCGCTCGATGAGTATGAAAATGTGCGTAAGAAGGGTATTATCGCAATAAAATTGGAGGAAAAGGATAAGCTCATCGCTGCTGAACTCACCACCGGCAAAGACTCGGTTTTATTGACCACCCGGAATGGGTTGACCTTGAGATTTTCAGAAAAGAAGATACGACCCATGGGCAGGAATGCGAGCGGTGTGCGAGGGATGAAGCTGGAAAAAGGCGATGAGGTTGTAAGTTTTAACATTGCCCGGGAAGAAGAGGATATGCTCATAATTGGTGAGAACGGGCTTGGCAAGCGCATAAAATTCTCCGATGTTAACGAAAAGGGTCGGGGGGGTAAAGGGGTGCGGGCGATGACGATCGATGAGAAGACCGGCAGAGTGGCAGGAGCAGTGAATGTGAGTGATGACGATGATCTTTTAGCCATGACGATGAGCGGGAAAGGGATAAGAACCCCGGTGAAGGAGATCCGGGTGATGGGCAGACATGCCCGGGGAGTGAAGATAATCACCCTTGAGAAAGGTGATAAAGTGGTATCAGTAGCCCGGATAAAGGCTGAAGTGTAAAAGCGAGACTCAGCGGATGCGTGACACCGAGTCGTTTGCCATGACGAAAACCCAAGATAAAAGGACTCGCTCTGAACAGCGCCAATCCTGGGATGAATACTTTATGGGGATTGCGGAACTGGTAGCAAAACGTTCCACCTGCTTACGCCGACAGGTAGGAGCGGTGATTGTCAAAGACAAAAGAATCCTCGCTACAGGCTATAACGGTGCACCCAGCGGCATCGCTCATTGTGCCGAGGTCGGCTGTATCCGTGGTAAGATGGGCATTGCCTCAGGTGAAAGGCATGAATTATGCCGAGGTGTCCATGCGGAACAGAATGCCATTATTCAGGCGGCAAATTTCGGAGTCAATATTGAAGGGGCAACGATATACACCACCCATCAACCTTGTTTTATCTGCACCAAGATGTTGATCAATGCCAAGATAAAGAAGATCATTTTTAAAGAAGCCTATCCTGATAAACTGGCAATTGCGATGCTCCGGGAATCAGGTGTGAAGTTGGTAAAATTGAAATAGTTTTAGATTATTTCAGACATCAAATATAATCCGGGCGTGATACAAATCGTCTTTCCTTTGAATAAACAAATTGTGGTATGTGGCATTTTTCACCTCTAACTTTATCCTATGTCTTCCGGAAGTAAATATATCACCCTTTAAAAATGCCTTCAGTTTGTAATCCGGTTTTATCTCCACCTTATAAACCGCCGGGATAAAACCATTTACCGAAAAATTATAGATCAATTCCCGGCACCACTCAATGAGTAGCTCTTCAAGGGAAACACTGCTTATTTCAAAGGTCAATTCTTTGTTTTCCAAGATCGCACCATCTATCTGTGTTTCGAAGATTGCTTTGGCAGTATCAATAAACAATTCCTCAATTGATGGTGCTTCTACTTCAATACCCAAATCTGCAGTATGGTCTAAATAGCGATAGGGCATACAAAAAAACCGGGGAGGCTGGTTTTAACCAGCCTCCCAAAATAATCAATCAGTAATACCAAACCAGATAGAAGGCAAAAGGTTTAGCATTACCGATCTTGACTTCCATATATGTATCACCGCCAGTAGGCGGATTGGAGATGAAGGTAAAGCCACTCAGAGCTGCCAGGTTTAATGAAAAATGTTCACTCACGAAGTGTTCAAGGCCAAAGCCAAACGGGAGATGGAAACCGAATTCACTCTCCGCACCACCCCCGGGTGAAGAGAATAAAAAGCCAAATCCGGCTTTTCCGTAGAGGTTGGTTTTCTGGTGACCTTTGAGCAAAAAGTTGACCAGTCCCGAAGCCTGAAGTTCAACGGAAGTATTATCCTGGATATTCCTCAGGGTGAATTGAAATAGGGGTTCCAGCACCAGGTTAGAATTCAAACCATAGCGGGTGACTGCGAGGTCAATCACAGGGAATGTGATCAGTTCGTTGGCAGCTTCCTGATAGACATCCGGTGTAAAACCCAAGCCCATACCAATGCGACCGCTCAGGTCATAAGCACCGACCAGACAGGCAAGAGCAAGAAGCGTCAATCCGAATTTTTTCATCGTACCTCCTTTTAGGGATTATACCCAACAATCCAGCTGCGTCAAGTTATTGATAAATTTTCCGAATTGATAGCCGCTTGTCATCGCAATCTTCAAAATTTGATCGAACCCTGCTATAATATTTTTATAATCATCTGAGGTGAATCTATGTCCAATAAGCTCAATAAAAAGGAGAGCCAGTAAGAGTTCCAATCTCTCTTTATTAAACCATTCAATTTCTTCATAGTGATGGACAAAGATAAAATCCTTAACTGCGGGTATCTGGAAGAAATTGGATAATGTGGTTTTCTTCTCCAAGAGGTTAATGCCTTGCTCAATAATCAAGCCGAGCGGAGTATAAAGAAACAAATCTTTGAGTTCAGTGGGCCTTTTGAGAGCATCTTTTAGAGCGTCAAAGAGCAAAGATTTTTCCAGAAGTGGTTCCATCGTCTTTATAAAAGCGCATGCCTTTTCCATACCCTGGATTAGTTCCATACCCTTCAATGCCCATTTTAGATTTAAAAAGCCTCCGCCACCTAAAAATTCGTATAATCTCTTATAATTTCCATCCGGCTGGTCACTCACTTCTTCAAAATCCATATAGACATGGTATTTATAGGCACCCAGGTGGAGATACCAGCCATTTTTCTCAATATCTAAAGGTGAAATGAGATAAAAGAGATTACTGCGATTTTCCCGACATAGATAGTATAACCCCTCCTGGCATTTCAAATTCAAGCCCGCACAAAGATTTTTGGTATGAAATCTTTCCGAAGCACGGACCCAACCCCGGGTTTCTTGATAACGGTTATTATATACAACAAGCACCCGTTCCGTAGTACTGCCGTTTGAGTATGCAAAGACATTATCATCTATATTCCCTTTTTCATCATAAAAGTCATAGAGATAAAAGTTTTCTACACCGCTGAAAAGGTGACGCTTTTTTAATAATGGAAATACTTCCTTCTCATGCCTTTTTATCAGATATTCATCAGGCTTCTCATCCCAATAAGAACGCGCGTATTCCATTCCGTATTTTTCCTGGAATCCCTCAATTTGACCGTGCCCGAACATACACAAACCAGGCATCGTTACCATCATGATACAGACACCAAAATACTTATCGTCCTTGCCGAATTGCTGGACGGCGGTCAATTCATCTGGATTGCTCATAAAATTCACAAAGCGCCGGAGAATCTCAGGATTATAGTCTAAAACATTTTTTAAAACCTGGTGATATTCTTTATTCTGTTCCATCTTGAGCATATTCATGAAGGCGCTGTTATAAACCCGGTGCATGCCCAGGTTTCGGACAAAGTATCCTTCCATGAGCCAGAATGCTTCTGCCAGGAGTAGGGTATCTGGAGCCACCTGGGCAATGCGGTCCACCACCTCGCGCCAAAATTCCCGGGGGAATAGTTTATTGAATTGGGCTGTGGTCATGCTATATTCGCTTCGGGAAGGGATATCACCACCCTTACCCGGCTCTGGAAACCATAACCTATGATAATGACGCTTGGTGAGGGTCATTGCCGCATCCAGTCGGATGATGGGTGCTTTGCGGGCAATCTCGATTATCTTCTGAATGACTGCCTCTCTAACCTCGGGGAGGAGAAAATTCAGCTGGGCAGTATCATTCCAGGGCGTGCTTGTCCCATCGTTGCCATGGTAGATATAACGAACACGCTGGGTTTTCTTCTCCACCAGTTTAAAAACGACCGCGGCATCGGTCCGGTTATAGTACCCATCTTCAATATAGATTTCCAGTTCCGGGTCTTCTGAAAGATTGGGACCATGGAAGCGGTAATTAAAGAAAGGAGGTTTAGAACACTGGATAAACCAGTCCGGGTGCTCTTTTATCCATTTAGAGTCGATCGCCGTATGATTGGGGACCATATCCACCGCCAGGCGGATGTTATATCTTAGTGCTCGCTCTTTCAACGCATTGAATGCTGACTCACCACCCAAATCCCGGGCAACTTCGTAATCATAAATTGAATAAGCAGAGGCGAGCGCCTCTGGATTACCACACAGTTTTTTTATCTTTGCTGAAGCCTTGCTCCTCTCCCAGATGCCGATAAGCCAAAGGGCATTGAACCCCCAATCGCTCAAAATCTTTAATTCTTCCTCTGGTATCTCATCCAATTTTTTTATCTCTCTTTTATATTTTTTGCTCAATTGATACAACCAGACATAGGTATGCTTAGCGATCATCACCACCTTGGGCATCCATTCGGTATCGGGACTGAAGCGAGGTTCGTCTCCCGGGTGTGCTGAAGAATCCTCCAAATTCTCTTTAAATTCCAAAATGAGCGCTGGTCCGGGACCTCCGATGCGCTCTTTGGTTTCTTCTTTAATGAAATCCAGGGAGACGAGGATGCGCATGGTTAATCTTTCCTGCAATTCTGGCGAAAGTAGCATTTTCCAGTGTTTTTTGATATATAACAACTGCCCGACAAGGGAATGGGGTGCTGCCCGCATCGGTGCCTTGAGTAATTCGATCAGTGATTGATTCTCTGGTCCATAAGCGGGCTGGGTTTGAAAAAACTTCTCAATTTCTACGAGAACCTGATGGTAGGAGGTATGCGCGAGTAATTCGTTATCGTCAAATAATTCTTTAAATTGAGCAAACGCTGGGTTTTCATTGGCGAGACCAAGCATCAATATTTCCTGGAGAGCGATCTGGAGATTAGGTTTACCCCATGTATCCTCTCTGAGGTATTCTTCAGCACTTATCTTTTTCGTATACACATCCCGAGGCGGAAATAACTCAATGAATTTGTGAATAAGTCGGTCAATCTTTTTTGCCCCAAGTTTTCTCTTGAGATACTCCAGTGATTTTTTAAAGGCATCGGGGTTTCTTTCCAGTTGATATCTCTCAACGACAATATGGAGAATCTCGTCGATAAGCCCCATTGCGTTTAATTCACCGGGTCGAATCAAATTCTGTCCTGCGGCCCTTCTTAAGGCATTCCATTGGACGACAAATTTTTTTACTGCCTGGAAATCAATGAATATGACATTGCCGCTTGCTTGATAAAGGGAGAGATCAAATTTATATTTATCGCGGCATTCTTTACGGATGTGGAATTCAAACATGCTGAACGCTACGGGGAAATCAAAAATGGAGCAAAAAGGAGGCGGTTAAAATAATTTCAATATTTTTCTCCTTATATTTCTTTTTTCTCATATTTACTCAGCTGGGCTTCGAGTTCCTGGATTTTTTCCACGAGTTTTTCTTTCTCAGCCTCTTTTTCCTTTTGAGCGATACGCGAAAGCATTGCGAAGGCAATCGCCATTAAGATGATCGCCCAGAAAGGAGTAAACCATTCGAAAATATTAAAGATATTGAAAAGAAGAGCAAGGACCCCAAGTAGAAATACCACCATTGCCCATAAAGCCATAATACCCCCTTTTGCGTATCCTTTTAATTTGTTAGATTATAACCCGATATAATTTTTTGTCAAGCCTTATGATTTTACTGCTTCAAAGCGAAAGAAGTTCAAAACAAATTTGCGATAAATTAGTCTGGTAAACCTATCTTAACCAGTAAAGGAAGATTATGTTTAAAATGTATACTATAATAATGATCATGCCATCTAAGGATAAAAAAAGATATTTTTTACTGGAGCGATAGGTGAGACTGATTATCACCACTGCGGTTATAATTATGGCGGAGAGTGCCGAGATTGTATGGTTGGGATTCACAAGGAAGAGGATTGATCCCCGTGGATAAATGAAGTCGATAATTCCTAAAATTGCAATATTAAACATTGTACTACCCATCACATTGCCTAATGCCAAGTCTACCGCTTGACAGCGCAGGGCGCCGAAGCAAACAACCGTTTCGGGCAGGGATGTAGAACATGCAATCAAGATATTTCCGACAAATGTCTGTCCCAATCCGGTTCTTTCCGCAATGCCTTCACCGATCTTGGGAAGGAAAAGTGCGGCGATAATCACGAATATGGCATTTATAACAAATCGGAGGATGGCTTTATTCAAGCTTATCTCCGGATAGATCGGGGTATCCAAATAACAACCCTTATGCCTCAATTTTTTATCATACTGGAAAGCGAACCTCATCCCCAAAAGATAAACAAGGAGGAAAACGAAGCTATTTAATCCAATCCAGCCAAGCCGGGGCATATTTTCTCCTAAAAAGATACTGATAACCACAACACTTAACTGGAGGATGCCAAAACCTCCCGAGATTATATGGCTGGGCTGAGCGAGGCTCGAAATCGGCGGCTGACGATGAAATAAGTCAAGGAGGGCAATGATCAGCAAGTTAAACGTACAGCTACCGATCAAATCCCCAGCAGCAATATCGGGCACCTGGACATAGGTTACTGCACTAACCGAATTTACTATTTCCGGAAGGGAGGTTATTGAGGCAACAAGAAAAAGTCCAATTAAAGTTCTACCTATACCAGTCTTTTCAGCGATTACATCACTATAAAATGAAAGCCTTGTCCCTGCAAAAAAAATAACGCCGGTACAGATAAGAAAACCAAGAATTAATAATAGCATCCACTGATTATAGTAAAAACAATGTATGGTGTCAATCATTATTATTCGATGCTGTTAGAGATGAAAATGCCAAATGATTTTGTCCACTATTTTTGCCCCACCTTCAACTGAGTACTCCTCACTTTTAATCTTCGGTTGGGCATAACTTTTTGAAACAAAAAAGCCACGGGTATTTGGATAAATCCAGCTTATCCAATAATTCTAAACCCAATCGGAAACTGCTTAA
>JBDRWD010000021.1 GCA_039802205.1 candidate division WOR-3 bacterium | reverse complement strand
TTTTTATCTTCGGCCATTAGTACCTCCTGTTTAACTAATTTTATTAAAAATTCCGCATATGGGAATAACTATTTTTCATTATATCCTTGACATCATCAGAAAAATTGCTATAATTCCCGCATCCATGAAAGGAGGTGATAATCTAAAAAATAAAAGGTCTTCGCTAAAAAGAGGCATGAAAAGGAGGTAAAATGAGATATGCCTTGATTAGTGCGTTGATTTTATCACTATCCTCAGGACTGGTTTATCAGTCCTTCAGATATCAATCAACAGCCGGGTTGTTTGAAGATGATTACGACCTGCTCTTTGACCCGGCACGCATCTGTGAAATACAAGGTTCAAGACTCTGGACCAGTCTTTCCAATTTTGTTAACGGTTATGAGAATCTCTTCTCCAATGGTAGTGCACCTTATATCCTCATAGGTGGTGCAACCAATTTGGGCAGATTCTCTCCAGGGATGGTCTATGACCACAGCGTTAATAAAGAAGCCCTGGCCACCGGATTAAACGATCCCAATGGCAATCCTATCTATGGTGATGGCAAAGTCCAGATCATTGACTGGAATGACACCGACAATAACGGTAGCTATGACCAGAAAATAGTTCAGACCGAAACCCGTTCGGCTTATCAACAGCTAAAAGATAATAACATGTTCATCGGCCTGGGTTACAAACTGGATAATCTCCGTGTCGGTCTCGGATATCTGAGAATCTGCTACAAAAATATTTTCACCAATCCCTTGTCTAATTTCACCTACGAGTATACGATAGAAGATTTTGATACCCTCACCTTGATAAATCGGGCTAAATTTGCCGGCGATGATAAATACGCATATGGAGAGAATGACCTTTTATTCAGTCTCTGGCGCGATATGGATAAATTAAAACTCGGTCTCCTTGCAGGCTTTGGTCTCCTTGGTTATGGAGATAATGCCGAAATCACTGGTGATTCCGTCATTTACACCCGTCCGGGCGACACCACTACCTTCTACACACATGCGGGGATTCTTGACTCTACAAATCAAAAACAATCCGGAAATATAATCACCGTCAATCTCCGCGCTTTTTATAACTATAACGAAAATGCCCAGGGAAGATTCTATCTCGGCTTCTTTACACAGTCATTGAATTTCGGCGATGATGCGCGGGATCACTACTACAAAACCCGGGAAAATATCATGGCGACATTCACCTGGGATACGATAAATACCTTCACTTATTATGATGGATCATCAAAGATCAAAGGTCTCCAGTTGGGTACAAAACAATTGTTTAAGGTTTCTGAGAGATTAAAATTGGGCCTGGGTGTGATGTTCACCACTACCTCCACATTTGATTCCACTATCGCAAAGGATACCACTGTCACGCGCCGGGTCTTTGATGATAACGATGGAATAAGTTTTGACCCCGATGATTATGTCCAGACGGTCTGGTCAAGCGCAACCTGGATGACGAAAATTACAGGTAGAACTCATACCATCGCGCTCCCGGTAGGCATAGAATTCAACCTCTTCCCCAATCTTGCCTTCCGGTTAGGTGCCCAGCACACCTACACCATGGATGATTATACCACAGTCACCGAACTCATCCAGTATGAGCCCCAGCGTACCAGAACTGTAGATGGGACCGGAACGGTTGTTGAAGATCTTATCGATCCCAATCCGATACCAGTTGGTTCGGATGAAACTCACAAGGTAAATACTCCGCAGACTGATTATTTCTACGGCATCGGCTGGCATGTCACCGATAATCTCCAGATTGATCTCATGGGTTTCAGTGAACTTACCAAATTAGACAATTGGCGTCTTTCTGCAACCTTAAAATTTTAGGAGGCAAAAATGAAAAGGTGGCATCTTTTGGGTCTTGTTTTGTTGACCCTCATTGCCTGCCAGAAGGCAGAGAATCTCCTTTCCCCGGATCCTGATTTGCCCCTGGGCACCGGTGCCGGTAATCTGCCGACGGTGACCAGTATCGTTCCTGCAAATTACACCGAGATGACCGATAATAACAGCAATCAACCAGGCATTCAGGGTTTGATAACCGTCCGTTTTTCTGATTATATGGATCCGGCGAGTGTCACAAACAAAGATAACATCGTAATCCTTGATGTGCGAACGAATACCAATATCCCCCAGGATAAAATCACCACTGAGTATTACCAAGAGATCAAAACCCTTTATATCAATATCTCGGATGTCCCTGATTCCGGCTCTTTTCTCCTCCGCCTTGTCTCGGGTGCCCAAGGAATGAAAAATCTCTATGGCTCGCCTCTTGATGGTGATAACGACGATTTCGCTGATGGGACACCCTATGATGATTACCATTCCACCTTCTGGACCGCACCCCTCTCGGATACCTTAATTGCCACATTCCAACCCACGATTTCAAACTTCTCACCCGATACCGTGGCAATAAATAATACCACACCCCAGATCCAGATTGACTTTCCAGTGATATCGCCAATGGATACAAACACATTAAACACCAGCAATATCAAACTCGCTGACGAAAATGGAACCAACATCGCTTTAAATCTCATCACGCGCACTCCTTACGGCATCACCCTCCAGCCCGCCAATCCATTGACCACGGGGAAAAATTACACCATCACCGTCGTCTGCAATAACATTAAGCGCCTCGGCGACTCCAAGACCCCTCAATACTTATTAAAGCTTGATGGTGACAGAGATGGACCGGAGGAAAACGAACCTGATTTACAGTCTTATTTCCGGGTTGATGACCCGAACAATCCACCCCGGGTGAGCAGCCTTACTCCGATCGGTTCTAACGGAGTGACGATCACCTTCTCCCGGCTCTTAGATAATACGACCATAACCTCCAGCAACATAATTGTCTATGATAATAATGGCTATGTTCCAGGGAGCATGCGTGTATATACCAACAATGCCGGGGACAGAACTATCATCGATTACTACTTCAAAAGAACAATAAGTGCAGGAAGAAGGGTATTTGTTTCAAAAGAGGTGAAAGCAACGAATGGTTATAAACTTGATGGCAACAACAATGGTATCGGCGGCGAACCCTGGGATGACTATAAGGGTGGCTTCTGAAGGCTGAATTAAAGAAAGGCAGAGGGAAGGGCATTAAATAATGCCCTTCCCTTTTTTATTATTTGGGAGGTGTGATGGACCTGAACCAATACCAACAGCTTATCAAAAATATTTATTTTAAAAAGGATGCAAAGAGAGGTCTTGATAAAACTTTTAATTGGTTAATCGAGGAGATTGGCGAACTGGCAAGGGCGATCCGGAAGAAAGATAAAAAAATGATTTACGAAGAATTCGCCGACTGCCTTGCCTGGCTTTTGTCCGTGGGTGTAATTTTAGAGATAGATGCGGAAAAGGCAATGGAGAAGTACCGGAAAGGCTGCCCGAAATGCCAGAAAGAACCTTGCATATGCCCGGAATAAAAGATATGTCAGGTCTCAATATGCCGCAAAAGGAGGTTTTATGTTTCTTATCTTTTTAATGTTCACGAACCTCTCCCCACCCGGACCGGTTCAGGCACACGATGCCCCGGATGATGGCGGAGGAATGGTGATATTAGAATGGCAGTTATCACCGGATGATGCACTCCTTGATGGTTATGAGGTCTACAGGAGTGAAGATGGAATTAATTTTGAAAAGGTCGGGTTCATCGGAAGGAGTCGGAATTCTCTTGATGACCAGACCGAGGATGGAAAAAAATATTATTACCGGGTTGCCGCGGTCAAAGACACAGTGAGGGTATTTTCTGAAATCTCTAACCCGGTAATGAGCTCTGCCCAATGGTTTGACCGGAGCAAGACCAATATCATCATCGCTCTTTTGGTATTGGGAGGTATAATCCTCTACTTTATCGTTCAGGCACGCAAGGGAAAAGAATTGTACATAAGAAAAATTTCGGGCTTACAGGCGGTGGAGGAAGCCGTGGGTCGGGCGACAGAGATGGGAAAACCCATTCTTTACTGCCCTGGCATCGGCTATATTGAACAGATTGCGACGATTGCCTCATTGAATATATTGGGTGAGGTTGCTAAAAAAACTGCCCAATATAATACCAAACTGATCAATCCCCATTATGACCCAATTGTGTATACAGTAGCACGGGAGATCATCAAGGAATCCTATACCAAGGTAGGTCGTCCGGATGCCTTTGACCCGGAGAGTGTATTCTTTGTGACAGACTCACAGTTTGCTTATGCCGCTGCCCTTGACGGAATTATGCTTAGGGAAAGACCCGCAACTAATTTCCTCATCGGCACCTTCTATGCCGAATCCCTCATCCTCGCGGAAACCGGTGCTTCCACAGGTGCGATCCAGATAAGCGGAACCGACTCCCTTGCCCAGTTACCATTTCTTGTGACCGCATGTGACTACACATTGATCGGCGAAGAACTCTATGCAGCGAGCGCCTATATCTCAAGGGAGCCCCTGCTCATGGGTGCAATTAAAGGCGAAGATTGGGGGAAGTTGATAATTGCAGGCATCCTCATCTTTGCCTCAATTGTAGGTTTAATAACCAACTTTCCTGTTCTAAATTTATTCCGATAGGAGAAAGATATGACAAGGACATTACCTTTAATTTTGGTTTTTATCTTTGGTATTTTGGGTATCATACCTTTCGTCGTTCCCCATCCTGTTGTCCAGAATAGCGATGAATTTTTACGCAACGACCTTTTACGCATCCTCGCGGCATTTGCACTCGTTCTGGGTCTGGGAAGTCTTTTACGGGTCCATTTTGACAAAATCCAGCATCGGAGGGAGAATTGGGAATATTCCTGGGTTCTTTTAATCACCTTCTTTGTTACCTCTATAATCGGTTTATTCGGAGGAGTTTCCGGAACCGGTCCACTCCCAACAAAGATTGGTAATTTCCCCTTTGACATCCAGACGATTTATCTCCATGTAGAAGTCCCCCTGGGTGCTACCATGTTTGCCCTTTTATCCTTTTTCATGGCATCGGCTGCCTATCGCTCCTTCCGTGCCCGGTCTGCTGAAGCGACTTTACTGCTTATCTCTGCCTTTGTGGTGATGCTCGGGATTCTACCTCTTGGTAATCAAATCTCACCCCATTTGCCCTCCTTTGCCCAATGGATAATGGATGTGCCCAATGTCGCAGGAAAGAGGGGTATCGCCTTCGGCATCGCACTCGGTTCCCTGGCTACAGCCTTAAAGATTCTTTTGGGTATTGAGCGTTCCTGGCTGGGAGGTGGAGAGTGAATCTCGTAGATTTAATGCTCAAGATCGACCGGAGAATAATCTATCTTGTGCTGGCGGTGGTAGTAATCTTACCCTTGATCATCCCCTCGGTACAGCATGTTCGGGTAATGCCTCCAGTTGAGAAATTGTATAACGCAGTGGATACCATCCCGGTTGATAAAGTCCTGATGATAGATTTTGATTATGACCCGCAGACCCAACCTGAATTAGAACCAATGGCTTTAGCTATTCTCAGGCATGCCTTTAAAAAGCGGATAAAAGTTCTGGCTTTGAGTTTATATGTTCAGCCGCTCGGACTGGCGAAGGCTGCACTTGACCAGGTGGTGGGAGAATTCAATGCCGAGGCAAAATCAAGGGCGGATAGTATCATTTATGGACGAGATTATATATTTTTGGGCTGGCAACCTCCGCCCCTTGTGCCTATCTTGGGTATGGGCGAGAGCATCACCAATGTCTACAAGAAAGACTATTATGGCAATCAGACCGATACTTTACCACTCATGAAAAGGGTGAAAAATTATAATCAGGTGGGGCTTTTGATATGTATCAGCAGCGGTGACCCACCGTTATGGTGGGTGGGTTATGCCCAGAATCGATTCGGACTAAAAGTTGGTGTAGGTTGCACCGCGGTCTCGGCGAGTGATTACTATCCGTATCTCCAGACCGGACAGTTCAGCGGATTGATGGTAGGCATGAAAGGGGCAGCCGAATATGAAGAACTCGTGGAAACGCGTTTGGCTATTTATAAACACCGGAAGGCGAGCACCGCCCTGCCTTCACTAACCTATGCCCATCTGGTAATGATGATTTTTATTATCATCGGCAATATCGGGTATTTTATAAAAAGGAGAAAAAAGTGAATATCTCTTTAGACCCCTGGGTATGGATCAGTGCGCTTTTAAGCCTTGCCATCTTCTCTTTTTTATACAAAGACAACCCCTTCTATAAGTTTGCTGAACATGTCTTTGTAGGTGCTGCAAATGGTTATGCAGTAACATTCTACTGGCATAACATTCTCGTTCCTTCACTCTTTGACCCCTTATTCAGACAGGGAAAGTTAATCTACATCCTCTCCCTCATCATCGGTGTGTTATATTTCACCCGCTTCATTCCCCGTCTCTCCTGGCTCGTGCGCATACCGATTGGTATCACCATCGGTTATTATACCGGAGCATCAATCCCTGCTACCATTCAGGCGAATATCATCAAACAGATTCAGGGAACAATCCTGACAAAAGAAAACTTTCTCGCCTGGCATGCCGGAAATACCGGTATCCTCTGGTCGATAATCCTATTCATCGGCGTTCTGTGTACCCTCTCTTATTTCTATTTCTCAAAAGAACACAAAGGGTTGCTCAAAATATCCTCCCGCATCGGAATAATCTTCATCATGGTCGGATTTGGCGCAGCTTTCGGTTATACGGTGATGGCGAGGGTCTCTTTATTGATTGGTCGCTTACAGTACTTACTCGGACCCTGGTTGGGAATAATCAAATAGCTTTATCGAGCAAATCCAGAATTTTTCTCTGCATCGAAAAGATACCGGATTTGAGAAATATAGATTCAACTTTTTTCTTGATTTTTCAGTGACACTAAATATACTTAAGAATCGGATTGATAATCTGGCGCGTAAAGCCCGTGATCAAATAGCAAAAAGGGGTGACTATGATAAATTATGGACTTACAATCTTGCTCTTTACCCTGAGTCCGCCCGAGAATGTGCGGGCATTAAAAATAATCAATCAGGATAGTATAAGCATCACCCTCACATGGGAGACAAAAGAAAAAAATGTTGAGTGTTACGAAATCTACCGTTCGCAGTATATCCTCCTTAAAACCCTCATTCAGGATACCCTCTACATTGATTCCGATATCCGTCCGGATGACGAATACCTCTACGACATTGTCAAGAAGGAACGAATGAAATGTTATAACGGACAGAAAAATTTTTTAAAAGTTGTATCTATCGGATACCAGGTCATCCGGGATACCATCAATAACCGGAATATTATAAAATGGAAAAGGCCAAACGATTTATATCTCAAGGAGATCTATGAAATCTGGCGCACAGCCCGGAACGGTCCTTATGAAATCATCGGCACCGTTTCCAAGAATCAATTGAGTTTTCGGGATACAACAATCAAAGACGGTGTAAAATATTTTTATAAAGTCGCCAATGTCCGGGGTTCGGAGAGAGCGTGCTCAGAACCTTCGCCACCGCTTTTCACCATTGGCACGCCCAAGTTTTTACAGGCTTCTGACATTCCCAATGATGAGGGGGGTGGTTTCAAAATCACCTGGGAACCATCCCAGAATTATGGACTTATAAAAAGTTATGCATTAATGCGACTGGTTTATGATTCAATCGCTGCTTTCAAGGACACCTTTTTCTATGTTGATTCAACTGTAAAACCCGAGGTTGATTACCATTATTACATCGGTAAGAACTACCAGATTGTTATGCCGGCAAGTATCGTTGCTGATTCCGTAGGAATGACCGGAAGGGTGATAAGGATCGAATGGAAATTAAATCCAAAGGTGGTGGGGCAGAATTATGATTTGACCTTAATCTATCGTGCAGAGAAGGACAGCACAGATAAGTTCAAATATATCGATTACACGGCACCGGATGCGGTTAAATTCATTGATGGCACTGCCGAGCCTGGTAAGGAATATCTTTATGAAGCCCGGGCGGTTAAGGAAGTAAGAATTCCGCACCGCATTATCCAAGACACGATAATTGGCGACAAAAGAGCAATCTCTTTATCCTGGCAAAAATCAAAAGAGCCACCAGAATTTCTCGGTTATTATGTGATGCGGGCTGAGAAGGATAGTGGAAATTATGGAGTGTATGCGCGTCTGGGTTCCCAAGTAAACACTTACCAAGACCGTATTGGCATATACGACGGTGTTCCCTATGCTTATAAAATCGTTGCGATTACTAAGGATGGTGAGAGAATCTTTTCCCAGACCACACCCTATGTTGTTTCCTCACCCCAGTGGTTCCATACGGGAAGAATCAATGCTTTGATTGGTATCATTATCTTTGTTTTCCTGGTGGTGTTCTTTATTGAATATACCAAGAAAAAACAGAATATATTTGTGCGCCGGATTGCCGGTTTATCCGCGATTGATGAAGCCGTGGGACGAGCAACCGAGATGGGACGACCGATTCTATATGTTCCAGGAACCTCTGATATTAGCGATGTTGCAACGATCGCCTCTTTAAATATCCTGAGCGAGGTGGCGAAAAAGTCTGCCCAGTACAATACCCCCTTGATCGTGCCCAATCGTGACCCAATTGTCTTCACGGTGGCACGCGAGGTTGTTAAAGAGGCCTACAATAAAGTCGGGCGACCAGATGCCTTTAATCCGGATTCCGTGTATTTTATCACCGACTCCCAGTTTGCCTATGCCGCCGCGGTAAGTGGTATAATGATCAGGGAGAAACCTGCAACGAATTTTTTGGTAGGCATGTTCTGGGCCGAATCCTTGATCATGGCGGAAAGTGGTGCCTCAACCGGAGCTATACAGATTTCAGGAACCGATGCAATCACCCAATTACCATTTTTTATCACTGCCTGTGACTATACCCTTATCGGTGAAGAATTGTATGCGGCGAGTGCCTATATCTCAAGGGAACCAACGCTCCTCGCCGCCCTGAAGAGTCAGGACTACAGCAAACTGGTGATTGCCGGTGTGCTAATAATCGCCACCATTCTGGCGTTGCTGAATCTGGGCATTCCAGTCTATAATATCTTCCATGTCCAATAACAATTAAAGGAGGTAAGATGCAACGCACTATTCCTTTAATGATAGTCCTGATCATCGGCATTGCTATGCTTGTCCAATTTTTCATACCCCACCGGATATCGAAAGATATCTATATGAATTTTCTGGACTGGCTGGGGATAATCGCCTCTTTTGCCTTAGTCTTAGGATTGGGCAGCCTGATAAACCATCACATTGATAAGATCCGGAGGAAAAAAGAGCACTGGCAATACTCCTGGGTGACCCTCATCTCCATCGTAGTCGTTGCAATCATTGGACTATTCGGAGGGATGGAAGGAAAAGGACCATTACCAGTACAGTTCCGATTACCCATCGGCGATAAAATCCTGGTGGTGAAATACTCAATCCAGACCATCTATGATAATGTGATGACCCCTTTGGGGGCAACAATGTTTGCTTTGTTGGCATTCTTTATGGCATCTGCTGCCTACCGCGCATTCCGTGCCCGGACATTGGAAGCAACGCTCCTCCTTGTCGCCGCCTTCATTGTCATGGTTGGGGTAGTCCCCCTCGGCTATTATATCTCACCCAAACTTCCTTATCTTGCACAGTGGATAATGGATGTGCCCAATACCGCATCAAAAAGAGGAATTCTCTTTGGAGTAGGTTTAGGGGTAGCAGCAACCTCACTTAAAATTATTTTAGGGATTGAAAGAAACTGGTTAGGAGGCGGGAAATGAAATTCTGGGAATATCTTTTGAGGATTGACCGGCGGATAGTCTTTTTACTCGTCGGACTTTCGGTGTTGATTCCGCTACTTTTCCCTTTCCGGATAAAAACGAATGTCATGCCATATACCCAGAAATTGTTTGATGTAATAGAGACGATTGACCCGGAAAACCAAGGAATTTTAATCTCAGCTGATTATGATCCCCAAACGATGCCTGAATTACATCCGATGTTCATTGCCCTGTTAAGACATGCCTTTGCCCGGCGCATTCCGGTGCTTGTGATGACCTCTTATATCCAGGGTCCGGGACTGGCACAGCAAGGATTAAACCAGGTAACGGAAGAATTCAATGCCCGGGCTCAGACAAACCAGGATTCAATTCTCTATGGCCGGGACTATGTCTTTCTCGGCTATCCGCCCTTATGGCTTGCAGCGGTATTGAGGATGGGATCGGATATAAGTCAGGCATTTCCCGCTGATTATTACAAAAACCGGACTGCTTCTTTAGAAATGATGAAGAAGATAAAGAACTATAACGATATCGGAGTAATCATCTCCATTGCTGGAAGTGCAATACCTCAATCCTGGGTTATCTATGCCAATACCCGCTTTGGTGTCCGGGTTGGGTCAGGTGCCACTGCCGTGACTGCACCAGATTTTTATCCCTTTTTACAGACCGGGCAGATGTGCGGGATGATTGCTGGGCTAAAAGGTGCTTCAGAATACGAATATCTGGTCAGTACCAAATATAATCTCACCGGAGCTACACCCGCTACCCGGGGCATGGGTTCGCAATCCATCGCCCATCTGATGATTCTTTTATTGGTGATCATCGGCAACATTGGGTATTTTGCGACAAGGAGGAAGAAATGAACCAGGATCCCTGGATCTGGATTGGTGCATTTCTAACCATCGGAATCCTTTCTTTTCTTTATAAAGAAAATCCCTTTTATCGGTTCTGTGAACATCTCTTCGTGGGAGTAGCAAACGGCTATGCAATTGCCGTAACCTACCACCTCGTTTTGACACCCAGGCTTATTTTACCGTTACAGGGTGGAAATTACTGGGTTTTAATCCCCATGGTGATTGGCTTATTATACTTCTTCCGCTTCGTTCCCCGTCTCTCCTGGCTCGTGCGCATTCCAATTGCCGTTGCCCTCGGTTTTTCTTCAGGGGTAAGTATTCCAGCGATAATCCAGGCAGATGTGATCAAACAGATTCAAGGCACTGTAATCTATCCCCACCTCTTTTCGAATTGGCAACAGGGTTTATGGGCAGTACTGATCTTCATCGGTGTCCTTAGCACAATTTTCTTTTTCTTCTTCTCCCGAGAACATAAGGGTGTGCTAAAACCGATCTCCTATCTCGGCATTATATTCATCATGGTTGGCTTTGGCGCCTCATTCGGTTATACCGTGATGGCACGACTTTCTTTACTTATCGGACGGCTCCAGTTTTTGTTTGGCACCTGGTTGGGGCTGATAAAATAACCATTGCAACCTAAGAAGCTGTTATTTTTCGTAATCTTGGCGGCTTTGATCTTACGCCTTTTTCATTTTTATCAATTGAAAAAAAATAATCCGATCTTTGATCTGCCCATTGTTGATTCAGCCGAATATGTAAAAGTTGCAGAGCATATTGTAAATAAAAACTTCTTAGGATTGCCCAATTCCTATTACCATCCACCATTTTATTACTACTTCGTAGCTCTAAGCTATAAAATTTTCAGACATCCAGTCGATGCTGTCAGAATAATCCAGATTCTTATGGACTTGCTAAATCTTTTGATGTTGTATTACATTGGACAAAAACTATTAAATGCCTCTATCGCTCTGATGGGCGCAATCTTTTATGCCTCATATCTTCCCATAATCCAAAGCGCTTCCGAAATCCTTCCGCCGGTACTGATAATCTTTTTCATGCTGATGCACATCGTTTTTTGGATTAAGTTTTCTCAGGGGAGTGAGACAAATAATATAAATTTAATCCCACTCCTTGTCAGCGCTTCCGCTTTCGGATTGTTAACAATAACCCTCACAAATTTTTTGATATTATTGCCCATCGTAATCATTTTTATTTATCTCGTTCTCCGAGACCTTCCGCTTTTAGCAAAAATAAAATATATTTTAATGTTTCTCATCATTGCCATACTGCCCGCGACTTTATCAACCCTACGGAATATTCTCCACTCTAAGGAACTGGTAGTAATATCCTATAATGGGGGGATAAATTTTTATATCGGCAATAATCCAGAGATCAATAAAACTGTAGCACTCCAACCAGGTTATCAATGGGATAGTCTCTTGACGACGGCTTACATCTCGACAAAAATAACTAACTTTGCCCAGATGCAGAACTATTGGTATAAAAAGGCACTGGAATTTATCATCAAAAATCCTTTAAACTGGATTTCGATTACTGCTAAAAAGGCCCTTTTGTTTTTTAATGCCCATGAATTTCCACGTAATACCGATGAGCAATTTTTTAATAATTTCTCTATTCTCAGTCATCTACCCCTGCCCCGGGCAGGACTTTTATTTCCACTGGCGCTTACCGGCTTAATTTATTACACAGTTTTTGAAAAAAATAAAAGATCAAAGATACTGTTTTTCTTCGTGTTATTTTTCAATGCTATTTACAGCTTGACCATAATTTTAATGTTCATCGCCTCCCGTTATAGATTGCCGGTTATTCCATTCTTTTGCCTGTATGCTGGATATATTCTAATCACCATTATAAAGGATTTTAAGCAAAAGAATTACCCTTCTCTCTCAATCATTTTCGGTATTTTTTTATTCTCTATGATCGGGACCAGGAATAAATTTTTTAAAAACGAATACCCGTATGAAAAACCACCCTCTCTCGTTTATATCCAAATCAGCCGGGCACTTCTTGAAAATAATCGATTATACGATGTT
Source organism: candidate division WOR-3 bacterium (assembly GCA_039802205.1). NCBI lineage: Bacteria > Pseudomonadati > Caldifarciminota > Caldifarciminota bacterium. The sequence continues at coordinate 22,207 of JBDRWD010000021.1, read as the reverse complement.
GAAAAATATCTAACCACCGGCTTCCACATGCCGGATGATGAGCTAAAATATGAATTGTATTATGTAGCAGGTTTGTATTATGATAAAATTGGTGATTTCGGAAAAAGTGTCGAAAGCTTCAAGAAGGCATGCACATTAAATCCTTATTTTCATTATGCCTATAACCAACTTGGATATCTCTTTAAAAAATCTGGTGCAATCGACAGTGCGGTTTATTATTTGAACATCGCCTTAAATCTACCGCACGCCGATGCCATGCTATATTATAATCTCGCAGACTGCTATCTTATGAAAGGTGAAATTAACAAGGCACTGAATATTCTTGATTATTACCGGACGAAAATTCCGTCTCCAAATCCAATTATTTACGAAGGTTTGGGTAGGCTATACCTAAAATTTAAAGACTACCGGAATGCAGCACAATGCTTTGTTCAAGCAATAAAATATCCGCAGGGCTATGAAATCCCACCCGAGATATTCAATCTCGCAGGCATTTGTTATTTTCAATTGCATGATTTAAAAAACGCCCAAAAATACTGGCGAATGGGTTTACAAAAAAATAAGCACTATCAACCAATACTTCAAAATTTACAATTGCTCACCAAATAAAAAAGGGGGCTTTTGGGCCCCCTTTTTTATTTTTCTTTCTGTTAGTGGGCAACCACCAGTTTACCCGAGAGTTGCTCTTTGCCAGCCTTGAGAACCACTACATAGGCACCATTTGCAAGTTCACGGGTATCAATGTTCGTGCTGTAGAACCCGGCATTCCTGTGACCCTGCTCAACCTTTCGGACCAATCGGCCATCAGCACTGTAAAGGTCGATTGTGAGATTCCCTGCCTTGGGTAACGCATAGGCAATATGTGCTTGATTGCGCACCGGGTTGGGTGCAATATTGAGTGCCAGTTTCTTTGGAGTCTCGGTCCTGTTCTCCGCAATACCGACGATGGGATTTCTGCCCACATACCAGCGGGATGGTGTGGGACTACCATTCTGGATATTGTCATAGAGGTCGAGCAAAGGATCGGCGATGGCGCAACCGAAGGTGAAGAAGAACTGACCATTTCCTACTGCATCAACTCTCTTGGCAATCTGCCAGAGACAGTTGTTGTGATCGTTGATATCGCTCGTAAGACTAACCGGTGTGTGCCATGTGGTTCCACCATCCGTTGAATAGTTGTAGTAAATGTCCCAGAAAGTATTTGAGCCAGTGCCGCCTCTTGTTTCACCGAACAAGACGACGACATAATTCCCACCAGTGGCAATGGTAGGATAGAAATTCTCTGCACCGGCGGTGGTAACTCCGACCTCAATACAAGGTTGACCCGGAGCAACCGAGACATAGACTTTGCCTTCATAGGGATATTCATTATCATCACCGTTCACCATATCAAATACAATCACCGGGTTGCCGGCATCGGTAACCGCCACCTGACCCCAATAGAAGATATTGTTCGTAAAGGGATTGGGCCAAACCAAATTGTAGGTCTGGGTTGAACTCCAGTCGATGCCATCGGTTGAAGTCTTGTAGTAGACATTCAAATTTGCATCATACCAGAAGACATAGGCCGTGCCACCATTGATATCAAATCCGAAATAGTAGCTCGGACCCGGAGAAATCACTCCTCCACCCAGTTGCTGAGTCAAGTCGTAATTGTATGTTTGATAAAGAATATCATAGCTTCCGGTAACTCCGATGAAGAGGATATTGCCATTGGGAAGTTGTTTGCCAATGCACTTATGGGTGCCAACATTGCCGGCAAGATTGACTGGGTCATCCCAGAACGAGGAGAACCAGCCTCCGCTTTCATACTGACCCATCATCAATCCCCAAGCACCAGCCTGAAGAACGGGTGCTGAGATATGTGGACCTTGACCATCAACTGAAGCAACACTGGTAGGATAGCGCGCACCACCACCCAACTGCTGAGAATAAACATTCTCATCAGTTATAGTGAAAGTGAAGTTCTTATCGGTCTGCCAGACATCAAGATTATTACCAATCGCAAAATTCCGGCAGACAAATTCCAGATATTCATCGGTGGGATTATAGGCAAGGCATTCCTGCATCTGAGTCCACATGCAATACTCATTTGCCGAGGAATCTGCGGGGATTATCTCGGCACGGGTCAGCACTGGCACATGTTTATCACAATGACCAGTCCCATCATCTAATTTTGCCTTATCTATGTTTGCCGGCACCACGGTTGCCCACAAAACCACCGATAATAACCCTAAGATTGTCAATATTTTTTTCATGTTCACTCCTTTCTTTTAAAACCATCCTGCTAAAATAGTTCCCAGCATTTGCTGGGAGATTGCAACCTGTTTTTTTTCTTTTTCCTCTCACCTCCTTTCTCTTTATTATTTTAAAAGCAGAATTTTATCGATTGCAGTTTTTGAATCGATCTTTGCCCTGATAAAGTAGATACCCGAAGAGAGACCCGTGGGTATCCAATGAAATTCATTGATACCTGTTTTGAAATTCCCCTGATAAACAGTAGCCACCTTCCTGCCCGCGAGATCAAATAATTCTAATCTGCCGTCAGATTCTTGGGTGACCGTCAACTGGAGATGGACTGGATTGCCAATTTTCCCGGGTTTAGGGAATAATTTTAAACCAAAAGAGACTCCCCCTTTAACTCCTTCTTCTATTCCTACTATATCCTGCCTTATTATAAGCAGCCCGGTGCTTCCATCTGGAAGATAAACAAGACTCCGATTAACCAATACCGAGACTGCGGAACTTAAAGAAAGGATATATCCAGCTTCGCTTGGAGCGTTTGGATTTCGAACATCTATTACCCGCATACCACCCAATGTCCCATCAGCGACAAAACAGTAGCCATTATAATACTGAATGCCGGAAGCTGTTCCCGGTGTATCACATGAACCCAAAAGGATTAATGTATCTGGACTTGAGGCATCAAAGACTTTGATTCCCGCAGTCCCATCCGCGGCATAAAGATAATTGCCGAATAATGCCACTCCATAGGTAATACCATTGGTATCATAATAACCGGTCTCCACCGGATTTACCGGATTAGAGACATCGATTATTCGCACTCCCTTTGTGGCATCAGCAACATAGGCAAGGTTGTTCGCAACTACCACATCATAAGCAAAGCCACTGGTATTATATGTTCCAATGATCACTGGATTGGAAGGAATTTGGACATCTACAATGACCAGCCCCTGACTCCGGGCAGCAACATAGACCCGATTGCCTTCCACAAAAAGTCCTAACACATCATCACTCAAAGCAAGTTTTGCCACCTCTACAGGGTTTGTAGGATTGGATATCGACAATACCCGGAAGGTATCTTCTTTATCACCAACGAAAAGATACTGACCGCCCAATCCAATCGTTCCAAGATTGCCCGGGATGGTTACCTGATTTACAAAATCGGGCAGGGTGGAGTCACTGATATCTAAAACTGTTATACCCTTTGCACCATCTGCGATATAGGCATAATTTCCATGGATCACAAGATCATTAGCCCAGCCAGGAGTATCATAATGACCAATGAGATTGAGGTTTGCAGAATGGGTTAGTTCTGTAACCCTTGTCCTTCCGAAACTACCGTCCGCGGCTAAACGGAGATTGCTCGCATTCATTGCTGCAATATTGACACGGAGAGAGCAACTTAAATTGGGACATGTCCAGATATACTTACCTGTATTAGCCACGTTATTAGCAATCAACGTCCAGCGAAGGGAATCATAACCTTCTCCATCTGTACCCTTTGACCACCACAATTTCAGGTAACTTATGTCTGAACCCGTGGTATGCCAGCGGATGGCGTATTTTAAATTTTTGAACATGACCGGGAGATTGTAGATATCGCCTCCTCGGGGATAATCAAGGATGACATTATTGGGATTTGAGCCACCAGGGATTAGACTTACTACATAATCATAAGACCAGACACCGTTGTAATATGTCCCCAATGGCCAGAGCGGTTCACCGTTGTCCCAGGTGGTGTGGACGATCACGAAAGTATCGTTACTGGTAATTTCGTAGCCTACTCCGGTCACAGAATGGTTTATATACTCATTCATTGGCGGATACCAGTACTGGATAACATTCCAATGGCATGGCCGCTGGGCATCGATCTCGTTTTTGAGATAAGAAAATACCCATTGGTTCCAGTAACCACCCTGAGGGGAAGTAGAAGCACTGAATGAATAACCATTGTAGGAATTAGCCACTGTCAGCATCCCGGGTGCAATGTTACTGATGTAAGTGCCACCGGTTAGGGTATCGGTATTCATCGCCAATGCAAGTTCCCGATTTGTATTAGCACAGTCGTTCCATTCATTCTCCGGCGTATCCCAGTGAGTATAGAAATAATCTACAAGTTTCCCATAATTCCTATGATCCCAGTACCAGAACATCATCGAAGCCGCGGTTGGTGAACAACCATATACCCAATCTATGAAGGGGACCGAATCGATGTAATTGCTTTGCCGGCTTGCAAAATCTTCATTATTAAGATAATAATTCCATTTTTCCCGGGTCCAGCGTTCCAAGACTGGCTCGGGTTTTATCCGGAAAAGTTCATCCTCGGTCCTCAGTTGCAAATTTAAAACATTGATCAAAACTTTTTTACCCCCAATCCGAAAACCGGCGTACTCCTCACCGGTCCCAAAGTAATAGTAGCGATCCAGCTCCGAAATATGAGCAAAAGCTTTTTCCAATCTCTTCTTTGCCCGGTCTAAAAACCTTATACAATGGGGTTGACCCTGATAAACTTCGCCTATCGGTGAAGTGGTGTATCGCGCACCCATGATAATAGTTATGTAATCGCCATCCGTCTCCTCGAATACCAGTCCGTAGGCATTAGGATTTTCATCCCATCCGTAGTAAGTAATTATCTGCGACAATGATAAATTCTTACCGAATCTCGGATTGAGAAATTTGTAGGCAACCTCCTGAATTTTTTCCCGGGGGATGAATTCTGTTGCTCCTAAAAATCCGATTATCAGAACCACAACGCTTATTTTTTTCATCATCCACTCCTTTGCAGGGTGGAGTCGATGACCGACCCCACCCTGCTTAAGTTTTTAATTAAAACCCAAAGAGCAGGCCGATCCGATGTGTCGCCCTGAGCACTCCTTTATTCATATAGGCATAGTCGATACGCATCTCCCGGCCACCCATCTTGAGATTGAACCCCACACCACCGGTAAGGTTGTTGAGCAACCATTCGGTGTTATCGCCCCAGTTTGGATAGGTCCATTTCTGGGCAGTGGAATCGTATACCGGTTCAGCTCCAGTCATCGCCTTCATGTAATCAATATTGAGATACATCTTGTATCCCGCGCGCAAGAAAATAGTATTGAGATAACCGTATTCCAGACCTAAATTAATCGTTTCGTAATTATCATTGGGATGGTTCAGGTCAAGTGCGACTGTTAAACGCTGGGCCTCGGTCTCGACCGGATTCATGGCGATGCCAAAACGGAAGATGAGCGGCAAGGGGAAGGGAGTTGTTTTTACTGAAACCGGAACTTTCTGGTAGTCGAGTGGTGAATCCGGGAATGGGTCAGCAGAGCGGTCTAAATTCCTTCCTCCGAAACTGATATCCGCACCGAAATTGGACATGGCAGCGGCAATCTTCAATCCCTTAAAACCGGTGTTATAATGAATCCCAAAATCGGTCGCAATCCCGGTCGCATTCATATCCCAGATCATCTCCTGAATAGCTTTAATTGTAAAACCAGCCGCAAGACGGTCGGTAAACATCCTGCCAAAGGAGATTCCCACGGCAAAATCCGAGGCATTGAAATATCTGCCGGTTCCTGTATCCTCGCGCACGGTTTTGGTATTCGGATCATCAACATCGGTTATCTCCATTTTGCCCATCGTGAGTGCTGTGAGACTGAAACCGAGCGTCCCCATATTTGTAAGTGGTATTGCCCCAGTTAGATATTCGTGCTTGATATCTGCAATCCATTCGTTGTGCTGTAAGGCAAACTGCCGATTACCTATCACACCCAGTCCGGCCGGATTCCAGTAAGTCGCCGAGGCGTCATCAGAGATCGCAACAAAAGCCTCGCCCATAGCAGCACCCCGGCCCACGCTGATCTTTAAGAACTGGGCACCAGATGTTCCCAGTTTTGCAAAATCGGCAAAGAGTGGAATGGCGATGACAAGAATGATTGCAAGGTACCTCTTCATTTTTGCCTCCTTAACGAATGATAACAAACTTACCGGTCTGCTGACCAACCTTGGAATCGACATGGAAGACATAGACTCCGCTCGCCACCAGCTGTCGATTATCCGTCAATAAATCCCACCACTCATCACCACCTGCATCACCCTGGACCGAACCGACCGTTGCCTTATGGACAATCGTCTTAACCAAATCGCCATTCAAGGTGAAAATCCGGATCACACAATCCGAAGGCAAATTGATAAACCGTAAGCGTCGGATAAGGGAAGATTGTTGCCACTCATTATATACGAGATAGGGATTGGGCACGACTTTTACATTCAGCGTTACGACTGAATCTAACAGAACTGCGGGTTGGGAAACAATTTTAAACTCCGCACCAAACGGTGCTGGTGCATATTGAGTGGTTGCCTTTACCACCCAGACATCATTCTCTGAGGGTCGTGGATGACCGGGTTTCATCCAGGTCTTACTGATTCCAATTTTGCCACTGCAAATATATAGATACCGGGTGCCCAAATTGGGCTGATTGGAGTAAACGAGCGTATCCGTAGAACCCGATAGTGATACAAAACACCAGCCATCAGCCAGACTATCGACCACCGCATTATTTGGCAAGAAATAGGGACGATAGGGTATCGTGTCACCGGTCATCATATCCACAACCACCACCGTGTTCACCACTCCTGAGGGATCCTTCTTTTTCCAGATTACCCGGAAATCATTACCTCGATATGCCCAGTTGATTGGCCAACCGGCTGCGGTTGCATCTAAACGGATCAGCGAATCTGGATAAGTTCCTGATTCCTTTACCACCTCACTGAAGATCACCACGCTACCTTTGGTCCTCGTCTTGATAAACCAAGGTGTAACACTCACACCATTGACTTCTTTAAATTCATAGAAATATTGATGCGCAAAACTATCCACAGGCATCACCAATTTGAAACTATCAACTGGATTGCGGTCCTTATCCAGGAGATAGGTACTATACTGAGGTTGATTCCCGACCCGGACTATAGGTCCAAACCTGAGATACTGCTCGTCGGTCTTCATATTCAAAGGATACACGATCTTGGCATTTACATTGGAGGTCAAGCGAGGATTACCTGTAACCCATTCTACTTGGACATTACCCTCTTTATAATTCGCCGGTTCCCTTCTCGGCACTGCTACCACACCAGTCAAGCCACTCTCAAAATAGATCGGCCTTGGACCTGCAACTTTCACTGTGTCATAGTAGTAATAGATAAATGTATCGATGATCACCGTATCCGGATAGACAATGGTATCGATCCAGACATGGGAATCGACGACATAGATCGAGTCAAAGTAGTCTTTCACAAAATTGTAATCAAATGAAGTCACTGCATAGTAGTAACCGAAACCATTCCGGACATCGGTATCAACGAACGAATGGGCAAGGCCGGCGTCGGTAGCCTGCAGGGCAATTGAGTCCGGTGCCTCAGGATCTTTAAAGGTAATACCATTGGCTAAGTCAAAGGATGCAATCAAACTCCAAGTACCGGTCTTGCCGGTCGGACTCTTCCATATGCGATATCCTTCAAAGTCGTATTTTTTGTAGTAAGGATCATAGGTCTGTGGATTCTGGGGATTACTGACTACATCGTAGTAGGGGTCTGGTGCAGTCTCAGGCGTGTTATCCCAGATTAGGGTAACCTTTCCATCACCTGGCACACAGGTTAATTTCGGCGGAGGAGGTGGACCGGGCAAAAGCCAGTTCATATCATATATGTACTGAACCGTCTGGTCAAGCTTTGCCAACTGGGTATCTGGACGCTCTACCTGGTCATATGGCCAATCGACCAACATAATTCCGACCAGCACAGTGGCGATTGAATCAGGATCAAGGTCAAAGGGACCGCTACACTGTAAGAAACGCTGGTCATCAGGCTGAGGAGGTGCAGTGTCAAAAGGTGTATATTCGCCAGTCTTAAAGTTGTAACCAGCAAGGGTTACATAACGTTCATTATCTTTATTCGGCTCGAGGTTGAGGGTAAACCGTTTGAATGCCGTCATACCGAGCTGTGGGATCTCAGAAGGATCGCGCCAGTCAGGTGTGCCATCACCATCCACATCCCATTGCGCCTGAGGAACATTGCCTGCATAATAGGCACTATCCCTTTCATGCTGGTCAGGGATGCCATCGTTATCTTTATCCTGGCCCTCTTTCAAATCCCAGGGGCTCTGGAGATAATCAAAACCGATTGCACCCGGTGGTTTCAACCAACCCTGTTCCCATTCTTTCTGGTATTGATAGCCGAGGTTATCAACCCAGAGCGATTCACCGTTTATGACATACCACTGACCGACAATCCCGGAGATGATATCATTAGCATTTTGCCCAGCTTCATTTCCAATATCATTATCGGTACAAATACCAAAATAACAATTGGTCAATTTTTTACCACTTACATTCTTTAACTCGACTTTGACAAAGATGATATCCCGAGTTGTGCTCAGATTCCAGGCATAGACCGTTTGATAGACCTCAAGTCCGATTGGTCTGGTATCACCAGGCATATGCTGGTTGATATCAAGATCATTATAGGCACACCAAGAATCCTGATGGGATTTTGGAACCTGTGGCGCCATTTGATAGACATCAGCCGGAGGTGGCCAAGGTGATGGATATAAGAAGATTATCGCGTTGGGGTCGCCGGATGACATTGTCGCTAATCCAGGAACATATTCGCTTTCGCCACCATGAGGACCATAACCGATCGTCACCAAGGTATCCGTGCCGTCGATCGTACCAAACCAGGAACCAGCACCAAAGATATAGGTATTGCCACTCCCTTTGGGCCAGAAAAGACCTGAATTACCTGCCTCAGTCTGGCCAAACTTGCCGTAGTTGGAGACACACATCTCCACATTATTTATATTATGCTTGACGATCTGGAAAGGCCGGTACTGAGGCACCGGAGTTGCAGTCCGGCAAAAACCGAGTACGGTAAAAATAATGATTAATGCCAGTATCCTTTTCATCTTTGCCTCCTAATTAAAATCCCAAACTAACACCTAACTGCACTCGGAATGGTCCGTTGTAATTTGTGGGATCGAGATAGTAATCCGTCCGGGCCGCAATATAAGCCTTTTTCATCTCAACTGGAGTGATGACACCATCATGGTTATAATCCGCCTGCGGTGAATAACGGGCTGAGGCAAGTGAGAGATAACCAAACTGGGTAATCAGCGGTTCAGGATCACCATGATTATCCGGATCACCAGTTGTAGTATAGACCTCAATTATCTGGCGGGTGTTGAAAAGATTATTGACGAGTGCACTGAGCACCAGTCTTGTTGGACCGATCTTTATCGGTCGGCTGGCATTCATATTCACATTCCAGTAGCCTGGCATACGTGCAGAATTTTCATCACCGAGTTTATTGCCTCTAAGGTCTTCAGGGGTATATGGATGGCCCGAATGGTATGAGAAGACAAAGGAAGAATTGAAGTTCTGGAGCGGGATGAAGACAAAATCTTCAGGGAGCGAGAGGTCTAGGTTGGCATTCACTATGTTTCGTTCATCAAAATCAAGCCAATAATCAATAACCGGTGGTTGCAAGGGCAGGCCGGTGATCGGGTCAATACCTCCATAGTAGAAATCGTAATAAAACTCACCTGCATAAGAGGCGGTTCCTTTGGCGAACTGCAATGTATAACTTAAACCGAATGCCCACATATTTGACATCGTCTTCTGGAGGCTGAATTCAAACCCTTTGATATTTCCATAGTCGACATTGAAGAACTGGAAATAGGGCATAGGTAATGCGATGACCTGTCGGATCTGGGAGAGGTCATAGACATCTTTAAAGTAAGCGGTGAACCCGAACACGACCTCGGGTGTAAATTGGTTTTCAATCCCCACCTCATACTGAACGGTTTTCTGAGGTTTCATGAAGATGTTACCGACAATGGTATTGCCGCGGGAAAGGGCAAGTCGAATTACTGCAGTATCGGTGGTGCCGAACATATCATCAAGTCCTGGTAACTGGAAGTAGTGTCCATAATTGAAACGGAATTTCATACGTTCGGTTACCGGCAGGGAGAAACCTAAACGCGGTGAGAATTTGAAGCTCTTGTCTGCCCACACCAGGGTGTCATTGTTTGGATCATTGGGAACTTTATAGGTAAAGCTCTTGGGGTCAAAGTAGTCAAAACGGAGACCCAACCTGGCAATGAGCCCCTCAAAGTCCATCTTATCCTGGACATAAGCAGCAAATTTATAGGGCGAACGCTCATAATAGTCCCAGAAGGGATTGGTCACCCAAGGAAGGTTATTATCGTAGTATTTCAAATTGTAGCCGACATAATCGATGCCGGTTTTGAATTCGTGAATCTTGCCCACACCGCGGGATACATCAAACCGTGCTTGGATATCATCATTCTGCCAGTAACGCCAAACCCGGTAATCGCCATAGGTATAGAAAAGACCCTCAATCCCGTATGGATTATTTCTCAAGGCATAGACATCCCGATTTGTGTACTCTGTGTGGTATTGCATTACACTATCCACAATCACATCTTTGGGCGGGAGTCTATCTTCGGTCAGGTATTTAATGCAGTGTTCAGCCTTCATCCGGTAGTCATTGAACCACCTCTGATTGTGCTCCTCTTCCCATTCATAATCCCTGGTCCCATAGACACGGTCATAATGGGTGACACCTGCCTTGAACGAGAAAAGGGTCTGGGCATTGGGCATGTAATTGAAAGTAGAAGAAAGGATATAGTTCTTGGTCCGGCTCATCGGTCGACGTTGGAAGTATTTTAAACTCCCTGAGCTCCAAGTCACATACTGGTCACGGGAATTGAAACCAGTAAGCGTCACCTTTCCTTTATTATTCGGGATCAGATATGATAATCTTGTCTGGGCGCGGTAAGTATTACGGGGAGAGGGTACTTTGTATAATGCTTCCCTGTAAGCATCGGTGAGCGTAAGTTCACCGGAAAGGAAGTAACGCACTCTTGGGAATCCCGGGATTGGTCCGCCAAGGGAAAAGTCATAGAGATTGTAACCAAAATTCAATTTATCCTTAAGATCTCCGGCAAAGAATACTTCGTCGGTTAGATAACGAAACGTGCCTGAGGGCTTTGGACCACCTTCTTTGGTAACAATGTTTATGATTCCGGAGAGTGCCTCGCCGTATTCTGCATCAAATCCCCCACTCACTACCGTTACTTCCTCTACTGCTGAGGCATTGACCTGAGTTGATTGAAGTCCAGTATGAGGAACCTTGGTCATAATACCATCAACATAATAGGTTATCTCCTCAGCCCTTCCACCACGAACATGAGTTCCAAGATTGGATGTTGAAACCCCTGCCTGAAGGGTAACGACCTGGTTGATCGTGGTGACCGGCAAACGAGCAATATCTTGGGAGGTCACGGAATGACCGCTCTGGGTCTGGGAAAGGACAATCGGTGGTTTTTCCGCCACGACGGTAACTTTTTCCACTTCAATCACCGTAGGTTTTAAACGGAAATTCAAGGTCGTCGTCTGGTCCGCATTTACAATCACCTGGGTATAAGTAAATGGGTCATAACCAAGGTAAGAAGCGGTGACGCTATAGGTTCCAGCAGGAACATAAAGAATCACAAATTCACCTTTCTCATCGGTTGCCGCACCCAGTTCGGTGCCTTCCACAATCACATCCGCACCAACCAAAGGATCACCGGTCTCTGCATCTCTCACCCTACCGGTGATCTTTCCGTATTCCGCAGCAAATAGAAAGGCACCGACGAGGACCATTGCCAAAAGTTTCTTCATCACACACCTCCTTATTTAACTCTAATTGGTATGAGCCAGAAGCGCGCCAAGACCGGACTTGCGGGTTTCACATAATAGAATGCATCGGTTACTATCGCTTCAATCACTAAGTTAGTTACCCCTGAACCAGTGATCTGAATCTTCCCGGTCCCATCCAAAAGTTGCACCTTCTTGCCATCCTGCTGGGCGAAGAAGGTACAAAGGGATTCCGGAATTGTGCCGCCAATCAATAGATCAATGGTCAATGTATCACCATTGGTGTATTCAAGGAGTGAATCAATATGGCGGAGTCGATTCATGGCATGTGGATAAGTAAGCGTATCATAGTTAACTGCCCAGATAGTGTCAGTCTTGCCTGTGCTTTTCGCGGTGAGATAAGCCCTGGAAATATAAGGAATACTCGCACCTCGGTTGGGTATCGCATAATTCCCATAGGAGATGCGCTTGAGGAGCCATTCTCTCGGTTCCTTAACCTTCCAGACCGAATCCTGTGCATCTTCGTCCCAGACCTTTTCTTTCACCGGTTCAACATAGAGATGGCGTAAACCTTCCAAAGTCAAAGTGTCATATGATCGGTAGCCACCTGTGCTATCAATTCCGAGAGAGTCAAGTTTTCTGTCGGTATCTCCGGGAGGATAGAAATAGAAACCCCGGTATTCCACATCAAAATGCACACTCCTTACAACCTTAAAGGTGTCAAATAGGTATACGGTGCAGGTCGTGTCCTTTGTATACCAGAGATCTTTAAAGCGTGCACTGCTTGCAATCTTGTCACAGAGACTATCCACATGTTGCTTTACCAAGATTGATTCACCACGGAAGAAGGAATCAGAAGCAGGTAGGGACTCCGGGCTTATATCCTTGAGCTTCACATTGATGTACTGATTGAGAAGGATATCATCGGTTTTAAGAAAGTACGGATATTGAGCAAGGAGGTTATTAATCAGCGAATCATCCTCAGGGGTGCCATTATAAAATTCTTCTGGTGGCTCATTTCCACAATTAATAAACACCAAAGGAATCATAATAACTAAACTCAGCCAGGTTAGATATTTCATTCAAGCCTCCTTTGTTGTTTCTCTCCAGATAATGGCTTTCTTTGCTATTTTTGATCTTATCACCCCCTTTCATTAAATTCTAACGCAGATATTATAATCGTTATATTTTAAAATGTCAAGGACTTATTGCAACTTAAAATCAAAAGGAATATTGACCCGGACCCGGACAAATTTATCCCGTTGTTTCGCCGGTGTAAATTTTGCCTTTCTCGCCGCGGCGAGTGCTGCTTCATCCAGCATGGGATTACCGCTTGATTTAAAGATTTTTGCTTCCATCACACTTCCATCGATATCGATTATCGCCTCTACATATGCCTTACCTTCTATACCTGCCTTACGAGCCAATTCAGGATATTCCGGTTTAGGGATAAAAACCGGCTTGGGCTTTACCTCCACACGGGCATAAGGAATGATCTCTATTTCCGGGCCCGTCGGTTGGGTTCTGATGATTTCTTCCCGAAACTCAGTGGAAGCAATTGTCTCCACGGCCTCTTCTGTAACTTCAGTCGCCGCAGCAGCAACCGCGACTTTCGGTCTTTCGACTGGTGGTGGTTCTTCGTATTTTTCAATCTCAGCCGATATCTGCTCCACCATCGTCACGATCTCTTTTTTCAATTTATATGGCTCCACCTCAGCATAAGGTACAAAAAGGAATAAAAGAATCAAGATAACAATCCCAATGAGCATACCGGCACGAAAATAGATGCCATACATTAGCTTGTGGTCATTCATCTTAACCCCCAAACTCAGTTGCAAATGTAATCTTAAACGCCCTTGCTTCCTTTAATTGATCCAATACTACATCCACGGTCCCATAATCGATATCCTCGTGAATATTCAAAATCGTAATCAGATCAGGATTCTCAGCGATTTTAGGTGCAATGCGGGAACTCACCCGCTCTTTAGGCACCAAACTGTCATCTATGAATACACGCCCATTGTGGTCAATGAAAAGATGGGTGATATTGCGACGGATTAGAATCCGTTCCGTGGACTTCGCCTTGGGCAAGGTGAGTTTTAGATTAAGGGTCGTGGCCCTAAAAACAGTCGTCACCATAAAAAACAGGATGAGCAAAAAGGCGACATCGGCTGTAGAGGCGGTAGGAATCTCCGGTGTCTGGGTAAATCTTCTTATAATGCTTTTGCGCATCACTCCTCACTCGTTGGGATCAAACTTATCTTATTAGCCCGCAATTCCCGACCATCTTGGGTGACAACCCGGCACAATTTTATCTGATCTAAAACCGCAATCATCGCCTGGTAACGCGCATCCCGGCTGGTTTTCAAAGAAACGACAAGAAGGGTATCTCGCTCCAGTAATTTTTCTTCAACAATCCGGCGCACTTCAGAATAATTCTGGGGCGATATATCTATTCCGTCATAGCCTGCAGCCCTCAATCTCAATGCGCCCTCTGGATTGATCAGGATCGAAACAACATTCTCCGGTTTTACTTTGGTCTCCTGCTGGCTTTTTTCCGGTAACAACATCTTGATACCCTTCTCGCGTGTAAAAACCGTGGTGGTCATAAAAAAGATGATGATCAGAAAGGCAATGTCACCCATGGAGGCAGTGGGAATGCTGGGTTTGTTTTTTTTCTTCGGTCTCAATTCCATCTATTTTTTCCTTTTCTGATAATGCTCAATGAGATAATCAATCAATCCTGCTGCCACTTCTTCCATATCCTTAGTATAACCATCAACCTTGCCCGAAAAAAGGATATGGATGATTGCCAGGGGTGTGGCAATTAACAATCCCCACTTCGTTGTTATCAATGCCTCGGAGATACCGCTGGCAACGATTGTGGGTTCAACTTCTCCCGCCGCAGCAATCGCGGCAAATGCCCGGATCATACCCGTGACCGTGCCCAAGAATCCTAAAAAAGGTGCAACCGTGGTCAAACCGGCAAGGAGTGCCATGCCACGGTCCAAAAATGCCAGTTCTACCGCGGCGGCACGGGTAGCGACTTCTTCCATCGCATCTTTGCCTTTATCGGCTTTTTCCAGAATCGCCTTGGCAATCTTGGCTGCTGGTGACGAAGTCTGGTCACATAACGCAATTCCCGCATCCACACCCTGAGCATCTATTGTAGAGACCAACCGCTCCATAAAGCTCTTAGGATTCAGCCTTATTTTTATCAACAAAGAATAAAGCCGCTCAATTATAATTGCCAGTCCCAAGATGATGCAGACCAGCAACAACCACATCACGCTTCCGCCAATTGCAAATTCTTTGACCATATGCTATGCCTCCTTTCTGTTATTCTCCATTATATCTAAAAACTCCACTATGTCAAGCACTACTTTGAACTTGCTGAATAATAGAGGATACCGCCAATGAGAGGAAAGATCCCGGCGCCGAGAAAAAGAAAACTTTCCAGACGGGCAAGCCCAAGCGAACCAACGATAAGTTCAAAGAGATCCCCAGGTCCAGCCACACTCAAAAGCGGAAAATAAAAGACCATCCGGTAAATATGAAACCCGGCAACCGCGACAAGAAAAATACTGCCGATGATGGGGAATATCCAAATGCCCTTTCCACCGATCAAATTCAGCAGCCGTTTTAATATCAATCCGAAAACGACCAATGAGATGATGGTAAGCAAAATTCCAGCCATAAAGATCACTTCGGCAATTATATCTGGCCTCATAGATTCCTCCTTATATTATTTAAACCCCTCACTTACCTCGGGTCACCCGGTGAAAACGAAAATTGGCAATGAGTGAGAGAATCCCGGATAGGAAAAATAGTCCGTAGGCGAGATAATTGATCCCTCCTTTGGGAAGCATCATCTTCCCTCCAATACCGCAGAATATCAACTGGAAAAAGGCAAAAATGAGAATACCTGTTGGCGCGATGACCATAAACTGCCAGTTAGTCTTTTCGCCCAGGACGATCTCATATCTGCGGGCAATTATCCCTAAAAATATAAAGGCTAACCACAAGAGCAGGGCGCCTAAAACCAAAAGGTAATTGGGAATTATTGCCAGCGATTGATAAGTAGATTCATCGATACCAAAGGGTGCAGAAAATATCAAAAAAGCCATACCACCTCCTATTTTAATCGGGCTAACAATTTATTGGTAAGGTCTCTACCCTTGGTAGGACCTATTATCATTCCGGCGGCCTTACCTAAGGCGAAGATAAAACGTCGGATTTCTTCTTCATAAAGCTCTTCAGGCTTAATCCGCTGGGCTTTAAGTTGGTTTTGAAATACCCGCTCGGCAAAATCACCAAGATATTCTTGAACCAGTTTTTTTAATTCATCCAGGAATTCTGGAGGGTACTTCTCCTTTGGTTTTGCCTCTTCTTTAACAATCGCCTCACCCCTCTTTTTTAATTCTTTTATCGCCTCCAGAATATTGTCGTATATAGCCATCTGCACAGTCGCGAAAAGGTGTCCGATAATCTCTTCCTCGCTAATCTCACACAAAAGACTCTGATTCTTCCCTATTATCTCTAAATTTTCAATCTTTATACCTCCAAGCGCACCGATTGTCTCAAACACCACGGTCGCGGTCTGATTGAATTTATACCCCAAATCCGCCCCGCCTTTAGAGGTGAAGATAGTGCCGTCCTTCTTCACGATGAAGGGAAGTCCCAAACCCCGTTCTTCAATACGGTTCAGAATCTCTTCTGCCATAAATCCCCCCTTACAGTTGCTTCATTTTTTCAATAACCGATTGAACCTTTACACGCGCCTGAGAAGAGCCCATCTCTTCTACGGCTTTTTTCACCAGAAAATCAATGAGTGTTCTTAGGATCTGGACGATATCTTCTTCTTTCTCCGGTGGTGGAGTTTGTTTGAAAGCCAACTTATCTTCAATAATACCCACCAAAGGCAAGATATCCGCCGCCAAAATTCCCAGTCCTTGATTGAGTATCTCAATCCAGTGGTCCTTTTTACCTCCGCTCCCGAACTCATCTACCAGCATATTTAGCTGCAAAAGTTTGGATTTAATACTTCTGGGTATTTCAATTTCCATCCGTGGTTTTTCTTCGGTAACCTTTGCTGCTTCTATCTCCTCTTTTTTAACCCCCTCTGGAATTTTCTCCGTGACCGTTTCTTTTATCTCTTCTTTCACCTCTTTTTTCTGAATCAATTGCTCTTTTACTCTTCCCATAAACTCCCTTGGATTCTCCTCCCGCACCACCTCAATACCGAGATAATGATTTTCGTGAGGAAAGATAATAAGTCGATTCGCTCCGTAACAGATGGTGATGAATTCAATCTCACCCAGATTTAAAGTATTCTTAATCACCTCGGCACCCGAAGAGAAAAAGGCTGTCAGATCTCCAACAGGTGAAGTAGATGAACCCTTGACTTCTTTTATTGAACCGTCCTCAGCATTGACCACAGCATAGTTTAATATCCCGGGTATCCTATCAAGTATTTCCATCTCCACTCCTTTTTATCTTAACTCCGCACCCATCTCTTCAAGTTTCTTTTTGAACAAAAGTTTGCCGTATAATTGAGGTCCCTCATTCTTGATAAATTCCTCAAAACTCTTCTTAAAGGTCTCAATCTGGTCTTCGGCGAGGGAATTTAGAATTTCAATCTCAAAAGTCTCTTCGTTTATTTTTATTGCTGAAGAAAGCATTTGGTTCTCAGCATTCATCTCGGACCACCGCTTAAACCAATTCAAACCATTCTTTCCAAAAGTCTTGAAGAAGGCATTGAGATATTTTATAAGTCCCGCCATCAATCTTTCTGCTTCCTTTGGATCATAAATCAAACCCTGCTCTTTGAGCCATACAATCGTCTTTATCGTCTCATACCCTCCGAGTTGGGATTGGGCAATGATCTCATTCACAGTTCTTCTTCCATCAATCATCGCCAGAATCTGCCAGTCAGTCCGACGCAGAGCTACGGCTGATGGCAATTCCTTTGTGGATTTTGCCAGCACCGCATCCCTTGGTGGTAAACGGTCTTTAATCTTTTCAAATTCAATCCGTCGCCTTTCGATACTCTCATTTAGTCTGCCCACATCCTCGGAGATAGTTTGTTCAACTGCCCTAACACCTGATTCAAATACTCCTTTCTCTAAGCGAACCAGCGAAAGGTTGAGCAGGGATTCAAATCCTTTTTCGGTGCCATCCGTCGCATGTACAATGCGGCCATCTTTGAGATAGATTTCGCCGTTTAACTCTCCTGTAACCCTCACCACCCCAGTTTTTTGTCGCTGGACGAGAAATTGCAAAACATCTGGAAGATTGAATTCTTTTAAATTCACTTCCAAATCCGGCATCAAATCACCCCCAGCCAATTATGGAGCAGAAAATAAACCCGGCCGATAAATAAAGAAACACGCGCCATGACCGTATAACCAAAAGAAGCACCAAAAGAGATCATCATAAACCAGATGCCAATCTTGGCGCCGAGACCCAATGCCCCTTTATGTTCTTTGGAAAAATAGAAGTAGACCAATGTAGAAATAACTCCACAGATAATCAAGAAATTGGAAAAGGCTTCAAAAAAAGGAATTCCCTTCAAGGGCAAGAAGGTTGCTTGCAATTGGGGGAAGATGTCGCCCTGGACGATCTGGGTAATGGAAACAGCCATTGCTACACCCATGGTAAAGGTGAGGGGGATGCGCACCATCCACGAGATTCTGGGGATGAGCGGTGCAAACATCAAAAGTCCGATAAAAATTGGAAAGATATTATACCACTGCCCCCTTTTAAAAAGGGGCTCAAACAAATTGGGCCAGGCATAATCAAACCAAAGTACCACTGCCCAGTATCCAGCGGAAACGCCGACAAATATATTCTCGGCAAGTTTATAGAAGGGATTGTCTTTATAAAGAAAGGAATATATTGCCAGGGTCAATAATGCTGCAATCCAAGTCCCGATTATGTTGATCATCTCCTTCTCCTCTGATATAAAAGTATCACATTCCCGAGGGCGATAAATCCAACGAGGAGAAGATGGACTATCGACTGGGAATCCATACCTCTTAAACCACGTCCCCTTTTATTTACGAGTGTCTCATATTCTGCAGCACCCTTTAATCCTCCCAAAAGTCCGACGAGCTGTCCAGAGCTCAGGTAGGGATACTGCTGGGGTGCCATTATTGCCGTAGTTGCTCCACAGATCGGAACACCATACCGCGCATGAAAATATATTATCCAGTGCAAAATTCCCGGGTCGCCGGCAGAAAAGGTCATCACCAGCGCGAGGTCGTGGGCTGATTTTACCTTTCTGCCTAAAGGGAATGAATCGACGGGGATACCTTGATAATCCACTTTTACCACATCCCCAAAATTTCTTCCCAGACTCAAAAGCATCACTGCGCCACCGGGTCGGTAGCCGATATTGATAAAATCCTCACCATATTTTTTATTATAAACCTGCGCAATCTTGTTAAGGGCGATATTACCCAATTCACTCCCAGCTGGCCAGAGTCCCATCAGATATATCTTCAAGTTGCGGCGGAAGCAGTGTTCAATAAACGCCTCGGTCGCTGGATATAATTCGGCTTCACTACCGGGGTCGTAATCCGTAGAGATAAGCACCACCGAACCTTCAGGTAAAGATTCCACCATCTCATAGACCCTTTTTACAGGTTTGGTGATGTCCACGGGCAGATTCAGGGGAACGACCATTGGAACGATCACAGCTAACGCCACCAGAAGAAAGATCACCCTCCGATCCAGACGACTTAATCGTTCAAAAACCTTCATGATTATCAGTATTGATGCCCGGAAGCATACTATTTTTCTCCGCCGCCCATATAACTCCGTTCAATCCCTAAAAGAACCCTCAACGCCATGGAAAGCAAGCCAAGGTCAATCCCGAATAAAATGCCTCTTTTCGCCGCGGTATTGGGCACACGCATTATCCATTCTACCAGGTCTGGAAATTTATGCCAGAGCAGATAGCCGAGCGGAATCCTTCCAATCATCACCAACACCGCTGCAATCAAAAGCAACGTTGCCTCAGGAGTTTTTGCCCGGAATGCCCTGAATGAAGCCGAAGCGACAAAGAAGGCAAGGAGGGAAAACATCGTCGCACCCAGGGGTACCTGAAAATTTTCAAAAAGATAAAGAAATAATCGGGAATCACGCCCGCCAATAAATCCCGCTCCGAGCATAATGCCTAAGAAAGAAAGAAGGATTATGCTATACTCCCAATCTTTCAATCTTCTCTGTATCCGATCGACATTGATCTTTATCAGATTGAATATCCCGATGAAGACAAAAAAGGCTGCCACACCCTGATACCACAACTGGAGCATTTGAGCACTGGATTGGGCAAATTTCGCGGGGATAAAAAAAGTTATGAGCATGTAAAATCCACAAACAAAGACGATCAGCAATGGCAAAATTACCTTCATCTCATTCTACGGTATTGAATAGATTGATGAAAAATTGCCAGTCAAGGAGCTGGCTTATCACCCCGATGATGATCACCACAATAAATATAAACTTCCCAAAATCCTGTCCCTTAAGTGAACCAAGCTGAACCGGTTCCTGGGATAAATAGGCACTCGCCGCATATAATTCCTCTCCCAGTAATGTATAATCACAGGCAGCCACAAAGAATGGCAACTGGTCCGGCATCGCAGTCCCGGCGATCTGCACCGCGCCAGTGGAATGCCCGGTCTCAGCGAGGATAAGCGATTCCGCATAAAATGTCCCCAGATAAAGATTGGTCGCTGGTTTTTCCCGCACCATAATCCCATCCACTGCTGAAACATAGGCAAACTGGTCATCTGTTATGTATCTTATATTGTCGGGATTATACCAATCAGGACGTCCCACCCTGGTTGCCGCTTCTTTTACCACCTGCTGGGCCATGGTCATTGCCATGGAGCGGCTGGTGGGAACATAAAGGGGAGTTCCATATTCTGCAGTCTTTTCAGCAACCCGCGCAAGGATGCTCATCGAGGCAATTGTCTGGGGATCATCGATATCCATTATCCCGGGAACATATAATACGGGCTTGCCCATTTCCGTTGCCCTGCCAATGGCTTCTTCAATCGCGTTAAGCGCAGAGATTTTCCGGATAAAAAGTTTCTGGCGCTTGCGAGCACGTCTTATATAGAAAATGATCACCGAAAAAAGAAAAACGATACAGACTGCCATGGGCAGACGGGCGGTATGGAAGTACTGGACCACTGCCCTCACCGGTCCTGCAGGTTGAGAAAGAATCTTCAGAGTATCTTTCTTTCCGGCAATCTGGTAATAGTAAAAAACCCCCGAGTTTAAATCTAAATCCTGATATTCCCGGTCACTCCCGGCAACTTCAGCGATCTTTTCAAAATCGTTACTATTAGCAGCACGGCGGTAGATCTCAAAGGATTGAAAATGCCCTGCCGTCTGCCATTTCAGTGTAATACTTGACCCATCATCATTAGGCGTATCAAAAACCTCCAGTTGAATATCCATCCCCAAAACCAATAGCAGGAATAACATTTAATAATTTTATTCAAAATTTTTTGAATGTCAAGAGTAGCACAGCCTGACTCCTCTCCGCTTTCTGTCAAATCATTTTTATGCGCTAAATTATTAGCGGTAGCCGCACCCTTCAGGGTGCGAGATACCCTGGGATTTAAAAACATTTATCCGCAGGCTAAAGCCTGCGCCTACCATTTTACCGGTTACCACCCGACTAACTTTTTATTTATGCAATGCGAAAGCCTTGCCCTACGAGGGGCATCAATCAAAACCTTGTCCGACACTGAAATTATTGGGTGCCCTTATCAATTTTGCCCATAGGTTTTATTGTCACTAAATAAAACATTTTATAAAAATGTGGAGAGGACTCAGAACAGGAGAAGGCATCTTTGCGTTTTTTTTAAAATAATAATTTGCGGGGATTATGTATAAAGAAGTTATGGCAGTAAAGAGTGTTAAAAATTAAGATTTATGCC
Organism: candidate division WOR-3 bacterium; assembly: GCA_039802205.1. Classification (NCBI taxonomy): domain Bacteria; kingdom Pseudomonadati; phylum Caldifarciminota; species Caldifarciminota bacterium. Next base: position 306 of record JBDRWD010000021.1, on the reverse strand, counting down.
AGTTCGTAAGTGGAAGGGGAAAGCGTTTTTTAAAATTTTTAATGTAGAAAGTAGAGATCTGACGCCAATGACTTTCAAATGTTCTCCAATGCCCCCAGGTTATTCCACAGATACCGTTTTGGATGATAGTAATAAGGCCTGCTATTTGCTGAAATAGCAGGCCTTGAGTAGAATTATATTTTAATTGCTACTTTGAGACATTCCCTTCAATTTCGGTTGTGTTTGTATATATCGAGAATGACCCGAGAACCATGTTAATTAAATAGTCAACGAATGAATAGTAAGTTTTAGCCCTGACATTCTTTA
>JBDRWD010000020.1 GCA_039802205.1 candidate division WOR-3 bacterium | reverse complement strand
GATAGCGCTCGGCATTTGATTTAATTATTGACCTTTTGGCTTTCATGGTATATACTTCCTCCGGAATGTCTATGCAAATCATAGGCACTCCTTTCGGATAGAATATATCCAGGGGTGCCTATGTTTTCAAGTATTTGGGTAAGATATTTTATTTTGATTAAATAACCCCACTTCGGTAAGATTATTTTTGATTCAAATCGCACTCTTGACATTTTCAATAGAATAAGTATAATTAGAATATGCTCAAGCCTGTTGTAGTCAATTACCCAGGGGGTAGAAAATGACGCGCCGGGTATTTAGGCCCGGTCGGGTCCAGAAACAATATTCCGTTGCTCATTTTAACACAATAATCAACCACTTTTTGGCAAATGATTTTCAGGGAGGGGTCAAATGACTCGCCGGACTTGGAGACCCGGTCGGGTCCGAGAAGAATTCCTCAAATTTCATTCAATTCAAACCCCGATAATTACAGAGCACACCTTAAAGGAAGTTTTTGCGAATCTCCTTAGAGAATATTCAAGAAATAATAAGGCAATCTGGAAAATTGTTGAATATTCCAATCATCAAAAAGAAAAAATGCCGAAAGGAGGTGAGAAGAGGAGGAAAATATTATTGCTAAAAGCGCTAATAGAAATGAAAGGGGGTCAAAATGAAAAAACTAGCGCTATTAATTGGGATAAGCGTAGGAATATTGTCCTTTGCTGCCCAGCGGGTTGTGGTTTGTGAAGAGTTTACCGCAACCTGGTGTACATATTGTCCAGGGGCAGCGCGTGCGCTGGACGAAATATATGAAAGGAGTTATGATTCAGTTGTTGTGATAGCATACCATCCCTCAACAAGCGATCCATTTTATTCATCTGAGGCTGCAGCACGGTTAAGTTACTACAGTGTCTCAGGTTATCCCACGACGATATTTGATGGTGTAAAAAGAGTCGTGGGGGGCATCCATACCGGCACACTTTATGCCTGTTTCCTCGATACCGTTAAGTATCGCCTAACTGTAGCAAGTCCGCTCGTTATTGACCTTACCTGTTCTTATGATACAGTTGCAAACACCGGAACCGTTAATGCTACAATCCAGAATACAACCTCAAGTGCAATCAGCGGGACACTACATTTTGTCATTGTTGAAAATAATATTCCTTATAACTGGCAGGGAATGACCAAACTTGATTTTGTAATGAGGGATATGCTACCCGACCAGAATGGTGAAGGAGTGACAATTCCGGCAAATAGTAGCATCACCCGCTCAAGGAATTTCACAATTGCCACTTCTTGGAAAGAAAAGGATTGCAAGATTGTCGTCTTTGTCCAATCTTCAACAAGAGAAATATATCAGGGCGCAGAGATTGGGATAGTGCCGATACCGGATATGGAGTATTATGGATTAAAATATCAAGAGACAAGCGGGAATAATAATCGCTGGGCAGAACCCGGTGAAGCAATAAGGATGTATGTCTTTGGTAAGAATCAGGGTAACGGTATTTACTCAGGCAGCGCAAATGTCACCTGCTCTGATCCTTATATTACGATCAGCAGTGCAACACCTCAATCGGTCGCGATTGGTCCGGGTGATGTGGATACGGTTAATATCTGCAATTTCACAATTAGTTCGACTTGCCCGTCTCCAAGACAGGTATCATTCATTGTGAATTTTGGAACTCATTCAGATACCTTCCCGTTTATAGTAACAAGAACCCCGGGTTTCTCAGATAATATTGAATCCGGACAAGGGAACTGGATACATTCGGGTATCAACGATAATTGGCATATCACAACTTATAAGAGTCATTCACCAACCCATTCCTGGTACTGTGGAGTAGAAAATTCATGGCAGTATACAAATGAAAACGATGCATCATTGGTAAGCCCATATTTTGTTGCAACCCCGGATAGCAATCTGTATTTCTGGCATCAATATCGTATGGAGCAGGGCTGGGATTATGGACACTTAGATATTGATAATGGATCAGGTTTCTGGAAGACAATCGGTGTATTCACCGGTAACCAGGCTTCTTGGACTCAATATACCTATTCCTTACAACAATTTGCCGGTCAGACGATAAGATTGAGGTTTAGATTCTTAAGCGATGGGAGTGTTGTTGACGAAGGCTGGTATATTGATGATGTGAATATTCCGACTCCGGTTGGCATTAATGAAGTAAAAGATAGTGGAAAGCCGGTGATATTGAGTATCAATCCTAATCCTTTCTGCGATCGGACAATAATTGAATACAAATCCCAAGAATCTCCCAATAAATCAACGACGCTCAATATTTATGACGCCTCTGGTCGCTTAGTCAAATCACTGGATTTAAAATCGACCAATTTCTGGATTGGCGACGATAACGATGGTAAACTTTTGCCCTCCGGGATATACTTTGCGAAATCGGAAAGTGAAAATACGAAGATTATACAGAAAGTCATCATCGTCCGTTAACTGCATTATAAATAACGGGGGAGGAATTCTATCCTCCCCCGTTAAAAAGGAGAAAGTATGCGAATAAAAATTTTGATTTTATCATTGATGGTCACTTTTCCATTATCTGCTCAATATAATTTTAATTTTGTCTGCACAAGCGATACATTCCAGACCGGTACTGATTATTTTGTCTATTATTTCCGTCTCACTAATACCGGCTCCCAGCCTGATAGTTATGCCTTTGATTGTCGCGTAATTGATAGTGTGCCGGGATGGTTTGAAATATACTGCGCAGGTGGACAGTGCGCAGAGCCTGGGATAATACTTTATGATTATCTAACCCCTGGAGCAGTTGATACTGGAATTGATATATCAATATATACAATGCCCAATGTATGGGGAACAGAGGTCGTGAATCTGAAAGTCTGGTCAATTCACAATCCAGATTTAAGAGACTCTATAAATGTCTATGCGGCAATGGAACAGGGAATCCAGGGAGAGAAACTCATAAGTCAACCCTTTAAATTTGAAGTGTCCCCCAATCCATTCCGTGATCAATGTTTAATTAAATTAAAAAATCTAAACAAATCCGCATTTCTAAATCCGAAATCCGAAGTTTCATTAACGGTGTATGACATTTCCGGTCGAGTTGTGAAATCTTTTATTCCGGTATCGGGTATCGTGAACCGTGAATCATGTATCATCTGGTCAGGAGATGATAATTTTGATCGATCGGTTCCTGAAGGGATTTACTTTATTGAAGTAAAAAACGGCGAAAATAAAATTTGCCGAAAGGTGGTTAAGGTAAAATGAAAAGAATAATCATATTAAGTAGTATACTATTATTTACCCTATGTTCAGAATCCCCTCAGATTAAAATTGAACCGGCAAATAGAATTGTCCTTGCCGAATTTTTTACCTTTGCCCGCTGCACTTATTGTCCTTATGCGGAAGAAGCCTTGGATAGTTTAGCGAAAGAATTCAAGGACAGTATAGCGGTCATTGCCTACCATCGGCGACTGTTGGGTGATACTCTAAGTCCTGCCTATGTGGCTGTGAGAGAATCGTTATATTCAATCCAAACATCTCCGATTGTGGTATTTGATGGTCTTTACAATGTCCAGACTGAGAAACCTGAAGATGATTACCCAACCTATAAAAATTATATCACAAGTGAAAGAGGTAAGAAAACTTGTTTACGTCTGGGTCTTGCAAAGGAAATAGAAGGAAATACGGTCTCGCTTAAGGTTAAAATTGTTCCGGTTGATTCAATTTTCTCATCTGATTACAAATTATATATAGCACTTACCGAAGATAGCGTCTATTTTAAACAGACCGGTGCGCCCGATTCAATATTTCATTTTGTTATGCGTAAGATGATCCCCGATGAAAAAGGTATCGAAATCAATCCTGTATATCCGGATTCGATAATAAAAGAAACAAATTTTGTTTTGCAATCAAATTGGAATGCAAATAAATTAAATATAGTCGCCTTTGTTCAGAATTTAGTAAATAAGGAGGTAGTTCAGGCTATCGTAGTAAAATTGAATAATTAGGGCAATTATGTAGAACGGCTGTAAAGAGATAAAGTAGATGTGATATGTTTTCGTTTTTAGACTTAAGTCTTTGATTTAAACTCCCTGTCACATAGTTGACAAACAAAATTTTTTATTTATATTTAAGTATGATTTTTATGTCTTGCCTTTTCCGGTTCCGTAAAGGAGGATGGAAATGACTCGCCGGGTATTTAGACCCGGTCGGGTCTATGAAAATGCAGAACCACTAACCGCTGTTTTATCTCACAACAATCAGATAGTTTACAATTCCCAATTATCTTACACAGTTTCATATATCGCGAAACATAGTCTAAGGATTTTGGTTAGGACATTGGTCATATTTAACTATTTAACAAGACCATTTTCTAAACAACAACTCAATAATCATATTTCAAGGAGGCGATATGCCCAATCCATGGGATAAAATAGTGGGAACAAAAGAATATAATAAGAACTACGAAAGACTAATCAAGGTTGCCCGTCAAAAAGGCTATGTCTTTAATAAAAAGATAAGCCGGGTAAAAAAGGTGATCGGTCTGATGACCATGAATTATCTTGAATATGGAAAATACTATTGCCCCTGCAAACAGAGTGACCCCCCTGATTTAAAAAATGATGTGCTCTGCCCCTGCCCAACTTTGGATGAAGAAGTGGAAAAGGACGGACATTGTTTCTGCGAATTGTTTTTTAAGAAGGAGAAAAAATGAAATCCTTTACATCTATCCTCTCCCTTTAAGTGAGAGGATATAGGTAAGGGTGAAAGGAATTTTTATGTCTGTTAATAATTACGAAAAAATGTGGCAGGAATTAGGACTTGATGTAAATTTGCACAACGAGGTGCTGGACTATATTAACAAAGGATTTCAAAATACCGTTGGCAAACAAAAAAATCGTCCCAAGACAATGGAATATTTTGACAATGTGCTCCACGAATCGCATGGTGGCAGGATTGCAGAATTGATTGAAGAAAAATCCAAGGGCAAAAAGATTGTCGGATTTTTCTGTATCTATGTTCCTGAAGAGGTAATAATGGCTTTGGATTTAGTGCCAATTGCATTATGCGGTGGCACAAATTTTTCTGTCCCTTATGCTGAAAAAATGCTACCCAGGGATATCTGTCCACTTGTGAAATCTACTCTGGGACTTGCATTCTCCAAAACCTGCCCTTATGCACCAATTAAGAGCCTTGCCGTTGGTGAGACGACCTGCGATGCGAAGAAGAAGGTCTGGGATATTTTAGCGCAAAAGGTAAACTTCCATATTATGGAATTACCCCAGAAAAAGAATGCGATCGATCTCCATCTCTGGGATAATGAGATCCACTCATTGGCCGAGAACCTCGAGAGACTTGCAGAAAGGAAACTAAATCCATCTGTCCTAAAGGAAAAAATTGAAATAATGAATAACAAGAGAAAGGCGCTCCAGCGGTTAGCTAAATTGAGAATAAAAGAACCGATACCAATCAGTGGTCTTGATACATTGGTTGTAATGCAGGCAGCATTGAATGATGAACCGGTGCGTTTCACGAAAAAGGTTGAAGAATTGTGTGATGAACTTGAGGACAGAATCAAAAAAGGAATTTCACCATTTTCAGACAAGGCAAAACGAATTATGGTCTCTGGCTGCCCGTCGGTTATGGGTAACTGGAAGATCCATTCTTTAATAGAAACTTCAGGGGGTGCGGTAGTAGTTGATGAGACCTGCACCGGTGTGAAATATTTCAAGGACCTTGTTGATACAAAGGCGAATGATGTTGATGGACTCCTTGGTGCAATAGCTGACCGTTACCTAAAGATAAACTGTTCCTGCTTTACACCGAATAACGACCGCCTTGATATGGCAAGAAGTCTTGCAAAAGAAGGCAATGTAAAAGGAGTCGTTCAATACATACTTCAGTATTGCCACACCTATAACATAGAAGCAATAAGAATTGAAGGCGCATTAAAACAGGATAATATTCCGAGTTTGAAGATTGTTACGGACTATTCAGAAGAAGATACTGCACAACTACGAACGAGGATTGAGGCGTTCTTAGAGACATTGAAATAATGGGTAATAAAAGGCAATTAAGGGCAACAATGGTGATTGAAGATAATGGTTGCTGCAGGGATTGATATCGGGTCAAGGACGATCAAATTGGTGACACTTGAGAATAATAAGATTTTGGATTACCATATCACCGATACGACTGTGGAACCAATAAAAAGAGTTGAAGAAATATTAAAAGAGAAAAAATTTGACCATCTTGTTGCAACTGGTTATGGAAGATATCTGATGCAGGAAAATTATAATTGTCCGATTGTTACCGAGATAAAGGCATATGCTACTGGTGCTTATTTTCTCTACCCAGATTGCCGGACAATCATTGATATTGGGGGGCAGGATACAAAGGTGATAAAAGTGAAAGAGGGTAATGTTGCAGACTTTGAAATGAATGACCGCTGTGCAGCAGGAACAGGCAAATTTCTTGAAGTAATGGCACAAACACTCGGCTACAAAATAGAAGATTTTGGTAGCGAAGCACTGAAAGGCAGAAACTCTATACCAATAAATTCAATGTGTACGGTCTTCGCAGAATCAGAAGTAATATCTCTTATTGCTCGGGGCGAGGATAAGAAGGATATTGCGTTGAGTTTGCACTATTCCATCATTAACCGGGTAATGACCATGGTTTCAAGAATGAATCCCGAAGAAAAGATTGTCTTTGCCGGTGGTGTGGCAAAGAATAAATGTATGGTTGAATTGCTGAAGAAAAAACTGGGGGATATATTAGTTCCTGAAGAGCCCCAGATAATCGGCGCCTTGGGCGCGGCAATAATTGCAGGTAAAAATTTTGAAATAATGACAATAAAAGAAAGGAGATAAATATGAACCGAATTAAACCCCTCTATACAATCGCTATCTTGTTAACATTGGCAGGCATGAGCAGTTCTTCAGTTCTGCCAATGATCGGGATAGATCTTCAGATGAGAAACAAATATGTATGGCGCGGGGCAGTATTTAATACCGAGCCCGTGCTCTGGCCTGACTTATGGATAAACTGGTCTGGTATTACATTTTGCACTTGGGGATCCCTTGATTTGACGGACACAAAGCAAAAACAATTTCAAATTACCGACTTGGCATTCTATCTTGATTATACACGTGCTATAGGTCCTGTCACGCCGACTATAGGCTTTGTTTTGTATACATATCCTGGGTCTGCTTATGGTTCAGCATTTCCAACCACGGGCGAAGTTTATCTTAAAATTAACGGCAATTTGAATTATGTTCAAGGACTCCTTACTTTAAATTATGATATAAAAGAAGCAAAGGGGTTATATATTTCTCCCTCTATTTCAAAAGGGTTCTCTTTAGGCCCACTTGGTGCAAATCTTGCGCTGGCACTCGGTTTAGCAGATGGCAAACATAATGCCTACTACTACGGACTGGACAAGTTCTGCCTAACCGATTTTGGAGCAACGTTAAAAATTAATTATATACCACCCGGGAATCTATCAAAATACCTAACCATTACCGGAGACATAAATTTTGCTGCAATTGTTGATTCCGAACTCAAAGAGTATATCCAGAGTTCTACAAATACCCAGAACTTGCATGGTGGGTTCGGACTGAGTATCGTGTATTCATTCGGAGGTGAATAGTGCCAGCGAGCTTTTATTTCTGGCTCGCAGCGATAGCCTACTTTTTATTCGTGATAATCATTGGTTATGTAATATGGCGGAAAATCCATAAAGATACTGCTACCCATCAAATCCTTGATTTCTGGATTGCAAGCAGACGCTTTCCGGGCTGGCGTTTAGCAATATCTTTAACCGCAGGTTGGTTAATGTTAGGTTGGTTGGGATACGGAATGTCTATGATATATCAGATGGGATTATCAGGTTTATGGATACTGCCCTTACCGTGGTTTATTTTATGTTTTATCATAATCTTAATGGTTCCCTTTGTGCGTAGATTACCAGCAATTTCTCTACCCGAGGCTATTCAGAAAAGATTTGGGGGGCCAACGCGTTTAATAATCGGTTTATGTTCAATTTTCGTCTTCACTTCCTGGACGGGTGCGGAGTTATTTATGGTCGGGCATTTGGGGGCGCCGTTTTTGAAGGTAACCCCAGTAATGACAATGATTATTGTGGCAATTCCAATAATGATCTACACCTATTTCGGTGGATTCAGGGCGGTAGTGATTACTGATTTTTTACAATTCGTATTTATGGCAATATTTATAACGGTATTGGGTATAGTTAGTATTAACGCAGCTTTGGCAATTACAAACGGAGATATTATCAGCACTTTGAAGAATACACCCACTCCTTATTATGGAAAAGATACCATGTTCAATCTTTTTGCCTGTGGCATTGCGATGCCCATAATTCTTTTATTTGCATATCTTCCAGGGTGGATGATTGAACAAGATCTATTATTGAGAATTCAGGGGGCAAATAGTTTAAAAGAAGCAAAGAAGGGTGCCTGGCTTGCGCTTGTTTTGATCACTGTCTTTGTTATAACAATCCCCACAATCATTGCTTTTTGTGCACTCATTCTCTTTCCTCCAGGGTTGGAGTCAAGTGCTAGTGCAATCGGTGCTGATGCGACGGGCATCATCTCCGCTATCATTTTGCAATATTTTCCATTCTGGGCACAGATTCTTATGCTCGTGGGATTGCTCTCTGCCCAGATGTCCACGGTAGATACCTTTGCTAATGTTACTGCACTTCCACTTACTTATGACATAATTCAACCAAATTTCATGAAAGGGCTTTCGCGCGAAAAAATTGTCCGGTGGTCAAGAGTGTTATCAATATTTGCAATTGGGCTTGCGCTTGTCTATGCTATCAATGCTACTTCTTTAATGGATGTTTATATCCTCTCATCTGGTGTTCTTACTGCGTCAATCGCAATACCTGCTTTTGCAATATTTTGGAAAAAAGCTAACCGTTTAGGCATTATATTAAGCTCAATCCTTGGATTTGTCGGAAATGTTGCATTCTATATTCTCGAATATCATATCTGGAAGCACAATTATTCGCCAAAGTGGCTTGCAGATACATATTTAGGTTATATTATCATTGGACTTGTTGGTTCGATCATTGGTTTAATTGTTGGCTCTTTGATAGGAAAACCTTCAACTCCCGAAGAAATAAAGGTAGTAGCACCTCAACCACTTGAAGGAGTTGAAATATTTGATATTGCAAAAGAATGAAAGGGGGCATTATGGAGATCTATAAAAAAGACTATACCATAAAAGATGTCCAGGATGTCTATGATGGTCCTGGCGGTCTCCTCTGGGAGGCAGTGATGGGGGAGCAGATTCACTCCGGCGGACCAGAAGCGACCGATGTCCTGGCACAAAAACTGGGTTTAAAACCAGGAATGGTCGTTGCTGACCTTTGCAGTGCGCTCGGTGGGCCAGCAAGGCATCTGGCGAGTAAGTACGGGGTGTATGTGAAGGGTGTGGATGCGACAAAGACGATGCTCAAAAAGGCAATAGAAAGAACCAAAGCAGCGAAACTTGACCATATGATTGAATACTATGAAGGGAATGTATTAGACCTACCATTTAAGTCTAATTCAATAGATATCGTCTGGGGACAGGAGGCCTGGTGCTATGTAACGGACAAAGAAAGACTATTAAGAGAGGCATATCGGGTATTGAAACCTGGGGGCAAGATTGGATTTACTGACTGGATTATTACCGGGAAAATCACGCCCCAGGAACTTGAGCCACTCTACGACTCTATGGCATTTCCATATATGGAGTCATTTGAAGGGTATCAGGAGCTTATGAAGAAGGTTGGCTTTAAGGTTCTTGAGGCGATTGATAATACCGAGGCATTTGCCCGACACTTCGATGAATACTATAATATGGTTACAGGTAAATTAAAGCCCGAGATTCTAAAGAACTTTGGTCAAGACTTATATAATTTTGCAGAAAATCTTGTCACCATCTGGCGCAAGGCTGCCCATGAGCACAAGGTCGGCAGCGGCTTATTTATCGGACAAAAACCATAAAAAGGAGGTAAAATGAAACAACTAAAAACCCTAATCATCCTTGGATGCATAATAATTGCATCCCTCACTATCTTTTGCGGAAAAGAAGAGGAAGAAAAAATAACTGATCCGACACCATTGAATCCAATAGTCATTGATACTGCTAATAATGAAGTGAAGATATCCTGCGTAGTAAACAGGATGTGGGTAGATGATTCTGTATCAAATCATAATTGCATTGTTTCGAAATACGGCACCAATGGTGGCAAGGCAGTGCTGGTCGCTAATGTCCATCATTCCGATTTTTATTTTGCGTTACTCGCTGTCGGCGCCGATCCCGGTGTTGACATTGGTGACCCCCCTGATACCAATGGAGTTCCTACGGGAACTGAATTCAAGGTATTGGTAAAGTTTGATGGCGATACTACGATATATGATATTAACGAACTTGTTGAAGATTCTTTAGGCAGAGAATTCAAATGCCGAATGCATAACAGTTATGCGCGTGCCGAAGCATTGAACAAAGGTTGCATCTGGTGTTATACCACTTGCAAGACTTCAATTACGAGCAACCCATCCTATACTGCATATGATTTTTACTACAGCGGTGTAAAATGGCCCTTCAGACCGATCAAGGAAAAATGGCCTGCTGAAGGCACTCATGCGGTTGTGATTTTCAGGAAGGTACAATAGAAACCGTTTGGGGGGGTGCATAAGCATCCCCCCAAGTGAATTGGAGGTCGACATTTCTCGTTCACCTAAATTCAAATCAATCCTAATCTTATCTCTTGGAATAGTGATTTTCTTCTCCTGCAAATCAAAGATAGAACCTGATACCGAACCGCCGGAAGTAGAAATTTTAAGTCCCCAAAGTGCTGTGGTTGCAAATGTCTGTTCTATAAAAGTCGCTGCATACGACAGAAGTGGTATCTCAAGGATAGAAATATATCTTGATAATCATCTGGTTCAGACTGCCGATGACTCTATATGTATGTATCAGTGGGATACAAGAAATGTGCCTGATAATTCAAGGCATTCAATCTATGCCAAGGCATATGACCTCGAAGATAATGAAGGTACTTCAGATATATTGAATGTGACTGCTTTCAACAACCTTGATAACACGGAGATTTTTATCTGGCTCTTTGACCAGAATGATGTATTTTATGATTCAAACATCAATAAATCTATTGATTGCAGTTACTGGCTTGAACAGACAATAATTGTCAATGGTTACAGTTGTGATAAACTGACTTTTTTACCACCGGATTTGAGTTCTTACAAGGTTGGTTTTATCACCTTCGGCTGGGAAAGAACTTGAGGGGATCTATCAATCATCGCTCAGGCTGAGCGACAAAGATTGACCGAATTTCTTGATTCAGGAAAAGGATTATATATTGAAGGATGTGATTTTGTGGGGCTAAGTGATACGACTCAGTTGCTTAGACGCTTTGGTTGTGTGTTTGGAGGCGATGGATTGCCTATGGATAGTGGTAATGTAAAACTTCTAATCGGACAGTCGGCATCGATAGTGGATTCATTCTCTTTTGGCTATTTATACAGACAGGGACCAGATCATTTAGTGGATAAATTAATCCCCCAGGAGGGAACGGTTTTATTTAAAGATCAAGACAGCATCGTCCGGGTTGCTTGTTGGTCTGGCAACTCCAATAACTATCGGGCAATATGCTCCACAATAATCTTTGGGGCGTTAGTTGATAGTCTTAATAATAAAAATGAACTGATGCTTCGGTATTTGAATTATTTGTACAAAAGAGAGTAAAAAAGGAGGTCGGATGTTTAATAAAAAAATATCAATAATTCTCATCAGTTTTATCCTAACTATTAGTCTTTGTTCGAAGAAAAAAGAAGAGATTACCGATCCGACACCAGAAAAACCGATTGTTGTTGATATAGAAAATAAGGAAGTCCGGATTGCCACAAGATTGAATCGTATCTGGTGTGATGATTCAGCTTCTTTACATAATTGTATCGTCTATCAAGGCGGAATAAAAGCGCCCAAGGCTTTATTACAGGCATATTGTAATCATGCGGATTTTTTTGATGCCCTGATTGATATCGGTGCTGATCCGGGAATAGATATCGGTGATAACCCGGATAGCGCCGCAGTTGCCACGGGTAGCAAATTTGAGGTGACATTTCGCTGGGATGGAGCGCCCAAATCTTATACCTTAAATGAGCTCGTGCAGGATAGCCTTAATCGCGGCTTTGAAATAAGAATGCACAATGGCAAGCAGAGGGCGATTGACACGAATATGGGGTGTATAATGTGTTATACTGCTTGTAATATAAGTATCACCAGCAATACGACTTATAACTGGTATGAGAAGATGATGCAGGTCTATACATTTAGACCGCGTGCCGAACTTTTGCCCGCTGATTCTACACTGGTGATCGTTACATTTAAACTTGCCCAATAGATAGATGAAAAGATTTGTTTTATATCTGTTGATACTTTTAGCAATAATCATAAACTCCTGCTCGTCAGTCTTCAAAAAGCCTTCACCGCTCACCAAGGGTGATATGATGTTCGTTGACGAAGATAAAGATATTGATTTTATCCGCGCTGAAGAAACCGTTACCGAAGGGGGCAGTCATTCAGGCTGCCCAACTTGACCGTGATTTCTTCTCAGAGTTCTGAGAGGAGATAGGCAATGCTACACAAGAAACTTCTTCTAACTTTTATGTTGTTAACGATGCCCTCATCTTTGGTTTTTACTGCAGGACCAACCCTTGATCCAGCTTTGAAGGCGCGTGTGGATTTTAATTATCAATTTGGTATATGTAACACTCCAGTACCTGAAGAAGATGAGCCAGACACTGCCGATTTTCTGATTCCCACTCATAAGAGTATGTTTCGTTTACGTAAGCGCTTTACACCAAAGGATGTCTTTGTTCTTAGATACGAATTTCGCGAATACAGGTTGAAAGAAAATTCATATCGGAGATTTATTGAGCCGATAACCTATGAATTTGACCACCGGGTTAAGTTTGGTGCAGGTTATGCATCTTCCCCCCAGGTTTTTCCTTATTTTTTCTATGAATATCTCCGTTCTCTGAATAATAGCGAGAGCCACTCAGGTATCTTTGGTGCACGGATCAACATCGGTTTAGCATCAATGTTTGAACCAACATATTCAATGATGCTCAACAATGGTAGTATTTTTCATTCTATAGTCTTGCGCTGGCAGCAGATTATTACGCCCCGCACCTACCTGATGTTCAAAAATACCTTTATTTTTCCAAATTTTTCTACAACTGCTCAAGAAGTTACCTGGACGAATTCATTTGAACCCTTTATTGCTCATCGTATAACAGAAAAAAATGCAATACATTTAGGTTACCGGCAGTTTAACAATTTTGTTGGTTCAGTATCATATACAATCTGGTCACAATTTGTCCAGCAATTTAAAAAAAATAACTTCTTATGGATACGCATAAGAATTTATTCAAGACCACCAAGAGATACATTAACAAACAAATACAATTCAGCAAGTTTGGAATTAAGACTTATGCGTAAGCCATTATCATCAGGGGAGAGATTAAAAAACATTTCGCTTAGTGCGTATAATACCTTTTTGAAAAGTAATACAAATATCTGGGCAAATACAACAGGGATAGAATTGACTTATATAATCCCAAAATAGATAGGAGAATAAAATGGAAAAGAAATTATCTTTGTCACCAGGTTTAATAATAACCGGTGGAGTAATGGGCTTTCTATTTGCATTTTTAGGAAAAATGGGAAATCCAGCAAATATGGGGATTTGTGTTTTATGTTTTTATCGTGATATCGCTGGTGCCATAGGTTTGCATAAGATTACTGCGGTCAGTTATATAAGACCCGAAATAATCGGATTTATCCTGGGTGCAACGATATTTGCACTCTTTACCAAACAGATGCGTGCAACCTGGGGTGCAAAACCGATATTGAGATTTATCATAGGCATTCTTGTCGGTTATAATGCCTTGATATTTTTGGGTTGTCCGATAAGAATGTTTGGCAGAATTTCTGCGGGGGACTGGACCGCACTCTTTGGTTTATTGGGTATTATTCTTGCAGTGCTGATATTTAACTACTTTGTCAAAAGTGGATTATCTATGGGAAGGTCCTTAGAAGTGAAAAATGGGCAAGTCTTAGCTTGGTTAACACCGTTAATTGGAGTAATCTTTTTGATTTTGTTGATTTTAGATCCCACAGGGATAAACAAAAAGCATACTGCCCATGCACCAATTCTGATCTCACTCGGTGCGGGTATCTTATTAGGCATTCTCGGTCAATGGTCTTCTTTCTGCTCCCTGGGTGGAACACTTGATCTGGTTATAATAAAAAGTTTTCATAGAGTCCAGGGGACGATTGCCTTTTTGATAGTTGCCTTTATTGCGAATCTGGCATTTGGTCAATTCAAATCCGGTGCCCACCCGATTGCCCATACTGCTAATTTATGGAATTTACTTTCTATGTTTGTGATTGGATTGGGTTCAATAATGCTTGGTGGCTGTCCTTTTAAGCAGACGGTAATGGCAAGCCGGGGAAACCTTGACTCTTTAATCGCAATTTTGGGAATGTTTGTGGGATTTGCCATTGGGCACAATTTCAACATTGTAGCATCTCCCAAAAGTGTCCCTATCCCGGCAATGTTAGGTGTTTTGGTATCAATTGTGATATTATTGATAATCGGATTTGCCAATATTAAAAAGAAAGAATAGGGAAATCGTTTAATTTACGCACTCCACTGGCAATAATCTGTTGTTCAATAGGAATATTATTAGACTTTCAAAATTTGGGCGATCGATGTTATATGAACCATTGACTTAAGCTGAATATCAATTATAATTTTTTTGAAGGGAGAGCTTATGAAATATGTACCCCAAATATTAATCCCATTATTGATATTAGGTTATACCTATAATGTAGGACCAGGGATGCCCTATGACAGCATTGGTGCTGTTCCTTTGGAATCGTTAAATCCCGGAGATACAGTAAAAATACATTATCGTTCAATCCCCTATCGTGAAAAATGGGTCATTGCCCGCACCG
The DNA here is from genome assembly GCA_039802205.1 of candidate division WOR-3 bacterium. Classification (NCBI taxonomy): domain Bacteria; kingdom Pseudomonadati; phylum Caldifarciminota; species Caldifarciminota bacterium. Next base: position 20,496 of record JBDRWD010000020.1, on the reverse strand, counting down.
GGACGATAAATGCACCCATCGTTTTCCAGGGTGTCCCTTCACCCAATGGTGAGCTACCGGTGATTGACGGTAGGGATGCGGTCACGCGTTTGCAACTTGATTACTGGTCAGAGAATCGGGGAATAATAAATATTGGTGGCTCCAGCATACCCAATCAGACTCCCAATTACATCATTATTGAGAATCTTGATATCAAAAGTGCTCGTCCTCCTTATACCTTTTATGATGACCAGGGGCAACTCCAAAACTATGCAAGCAATGCCGCAACAATCTACATTGTAGCCGGAAGCAATATCACCGTCCGTAACTGTATATTACATGACTGCGGGAATGGATTTTTTGTCGCCTACCAGGGTAAAAATATTATTGTCGAAGGTTGTTTTATCTATGACAATGGAATGGAAAATAGCATCTACGAACACAATAATTATACCGAAGCCCAGGGAATAACTTTTCAATATAATTATTTTAGCCGTCTGCGCAGCGGGTGTCTTGGCAATAACCTTAAAGATCGTTCATCAGGATGTGTAATCAAATATAACTGGATTGAATATGGTAATAGACAGTTAGATCTGGTGGACTCAGACTATCCCGAGATTTATAATGATACATCCTATCGGAAGACATTCGTCTACGGAAATGTGTTGATTGAGCAGACCGATGAAGGGAACAGCCAGATCGTCCATTATGGAGGTGACAGCGGGGATACCACTCATTATCGTCACGGCCGATTATATTTCTATAACAATACCGTTATCTCTAAACGCACGGGTAATACAACCCTTTTCCGGTTATCAACCAATTTAGAATCCTGTGATGCGCGTAATAATATTTTTTACGTCACCGCCTCGGGCAACAGACTGGCGATGCTTGCTGAATATGGTTTATTGGTGAGCCGGCATAACTGGTTAAAACCCAACTGGGTTATCTCTCACAGCACCTTTCAGGGGACTTTTGTTGATTCAGGAGGCATAATCACCGGTAACGAGCCGGGCTTTGTGGATTTCAACAATGAAGATTTTCACCTTTCCGCTACTGCCCCATGTCGTGATGCTGGAACCTTCCTGGCGCCCCAGGTTTTACCCCACCACAATGTGGTATATCAGTATGTAAAACATCGGCAGATTGAAAATAGACCTTACGATGGTGTATTGGATATCGGAGCCTTTGAATATACCTCAGGTGGAGTGGTGCATGAGGATACCATCAAAAATAGAAAGGTGTTTTGGATAACTCCTATTTACCGGCACTCCTTACGCTTTTTTCTGAAGGAACCAGGAGTTGTGAAATTTTATGATGTTCAGGGGCGAATGGTCTTTCAGACCGGCAGGTTAATACCTGGCGAATATGACTGGGAAACAGCATACTTGCCGGTAGGTGTTTACTTTTATCTTTTTGATGGATCGAAAGGTAATAAGGAATTGGGAAAGATTGTTTTCGTAAGATAATTTCTATTGACAACCGAGCATATATGGATATAATTGCCTATTCTAAAAAGGAGGTATGGTGACAAATTTACATTTTAACTTCAAAGATGTTTTTCGGGCAGGTCGACTCGGTTTCAGTGCCAAAAAAATGTGGATAAGTTTTCTCGGTTTAATTATAGGTGGTATTGGTTACACCATCCTTTCCTACATTGCCTTTCTGACCGCGGGGATTGATATAGGCGAGGTTTGGTCCAGTTATCGGCTGATGCCGTTTCTGGTACCCGAAATCAGCTTTCCCTGGTATTCCTGGGTTTTGTGGATTGCCGGTATTATTTGGTGGGTCTGCGTCTTTTTGATCACCGGCGTAGCGGTCTCCAAGGTTACCTATGAACAACTAAAAGGCGATGAATTCTACGAAATAAAAGAGGCTTTCAAATTTGCACTGAAGAATGGCAAATCAGCAATTTTGGCACCGTTTGTATTAATTGTCTTTATTGCCTCCCTCATCGTTATGGGTATAATTCTGGCACTCATCACTTGGATTCCCTATTTCGGACAACTCTTTTTCACCCTGATGGCGATTCCAGCATTCTTTGTCTGTATCTTTATTCTTTATCTGGCAATCGTAACTCTCGTTGCGCTCGCTATCGGGCCTGCAATTGTTGGTACCACCGGCAATGATACATTTGATACACTCTTTGAGTCGTTCTCAGTCATCAACGACCAGCCCTGGCGTTTCATCACCTATGAGTTCTTATTAAAGTTGGTGATGATCCTGGGAATAATCATTCTGGGTTTCTTCGCGGCAAAGGCAATTTATCTATGTTATGCGGTCATTGGTATCATTGTTCCCGGTGAGAAATTGAGCAATCTTTTTACCAATGCCGCTTATTATGTAAAGATCGTAATCCCTGATTTTTATCCGGAGACGCTAAAGAATTTTATAACCGGCTATTTGGATTGGATTGGTATGTCCAATCTGCTATTCCCTCCTGAGTATGCTCCGGCATATGAAAGCTGGGCAGGCGCCATATCTTCCTTTGTGCTCGGAATAATTTACTATCTCATCATCGCGGGTGTCCTCTCGTTGGGATGTGCAATCTACTGGGCAGGAAACACCCTGATATTTACCGTGCTGGTAAAGAAGAAAGATGATAAAAATCTCTTGGAGATAAAAGAAGAGGTCTTTGAAGAGAAAGTGGAAGAAAAGAAAGAAGAGAAGGTTGAAGAAAAGCCAGAAGAAAAAGATGAAGATAAAAAAGCAAAGAAGCGGAAAAAAGAAGAAGAGACAGCCGAAAAGCCCCAGACCGAAGAAGAAAAAAAGGGATAAACCTTTAAAAAGTTTTTTAAGAGGGTAGTGGCTATTTATTCATATCCACTACCCTCCCATTTAAAGATAGGGTCATGAGAAGTGGCTATGTAGCAATAATCGGCGAACCAAATGTTGGAAAATCAACGCTGCTTAACCGTTTTATAAATACTAAACTATCAATCGTAAGTGATAAACCCCAGACGACAAGAAATAAAATTCTCGGGATCCTGACCGAAGACGATTATCAGTGTATATTCATCGATACCCCCGGGATCTTTGAGCCGACCTATGAGCTCCAGGAGCGGATGATAGCCGAAGCCCGGGAGGCGATTAATGATGCGGATCTTCTGGTCTGGCTTGTGGATCCATTCTTTAAGCCGGAGAAATTTCCGGTCAAGTTTCTTAAATTCTTTGAAGATAAGAAGCTGGTTATGGCGATCAATAAAATTGATCTCGTCAAAAAGAATGATTTGCTGCCGGTTATTGAGAAGTTAAAGGTATACAATCCTGAGGAAATATTTCTGATTTCTGCCCTAAATGGGGATGGGGTGGAGGACCTCAAAAAGGCAATATTCGCAAGACTCCCGGAAGGTCCTTTTTTATACGACCCTGAACAGATTTCTGACCAGCCAGAACGTTTTTTTGTGAGCGAAATAATCCGTGAAAAGTTGTTCCTCAATCTGAAAAAAGAAGTGCCTTACGCAACCTGTGTGCTGATCGAAGAATTCCGTGAGCAGGAAGGAAGAAAGATCTACATCCGGGCAACGATATATGTGGAACGCGATACCCAGAAAAGAATCCTCATTGGAAAAGACGGCAATTTGTTGAAGAAGATCGGAACCCAGGCAAGAAAGGATATTGAGAACTTTTTAGGGAGAGATGTTTACCTTGACCTATGGGTAAAGGTAAAAGAAAAATGGCGTAAAGACCCTATTTTCTTAAAAGAACTGGGGTTTTAAGATTTCAAAGTTAATTTTCTAAAATTAATCATGGGGGTTTTATGGAAATAAAAAAGATTAAAATCGTTCCTCCAGAAGGTACCAATCTAATCTGTGGGCAAACCCATTTTATCAAAACCGTTGAGGATTTATATGAGGGATTGATCAATGCGGTCCCCAATATAAAATTCGGTATCGCCTTCTGTGAAGCATCGGGTCCCTGCCTGGTGCGTTATGATGGCAATGATCCAGAACTGACCGCCCTTGCCCGGGATCATGCCTATAAAATCGGGGCGGGCCATTTTTTTATCATCTTCATCAGGAACGCCTTTCCCATCAATGTCCTGGATAAAATAAAAAATTGTCCGGAAGTTTTGAATATTTTCTGCGCCACGGCAAATCCCGTGGAAATTTTATATGTTGAAGATGAACAGGGTAGAGGGATTATCGGCGTTATTGATGGTTATGCGGCAAAGGGCATTGAGGATGAGCAGGCAAAAAAAGAACGTCATGAATTTTTGAGAAAAATCGGTTACAAATTGTGATTTACTCGCCAAAATACCTTTGGTTTACCATTTTAATAAATTCTTGCTGTTCTTCAGGTGTTAATTCATAAACTTCCTGGATTGGATCCCGTACATTCATATCAGGCATCCTTGATCGGGCAATCTCCTTTGGTGCGGGACGGAAGAAAAGAAAATAAATCAAACCCAGTGCGCCCAAGACACCGGCAGTGATCGGAATGACAATTCTGTAGGGAAAGGGATTTTTAGGTTTGGTGAGTGAGATTTTTTCGTGGACTGTGACTAAAAACTCCTCCCAGTATGTATCGTCTTCTTCAAAATCCGGACAGGAACAGCAAATATCTATACATTGACGGATAAAATAAAAATCCTCGGCACAAAGTGGACAACGGTTGATATGTTCTAAAAGTTGGGCTTTCTCCTCGGGTTCAACATCCCCGATTATTAAATCCACAAGCCGTTCCTGAATTTCAAAGCAATTCATAGTTTGCCTTTTAGATAGTTCTTCAAATTTTTTACCGCCAGGTGGTAATTGACCTTAACCGTATTGATGGGTTTTTTCAAAATGGTGCTGATCTCCTGATAGGGCAATTCTTCAAGTGCCCGGAGGGTGAAAACGCTTTTCTGCACCTCTGGTAATCTGGAGATTGCGTTATATATCATTTCTTTCATCTTCTTCTTGCGGTAATGTTCCACAGGATCATCCTTGGGGATTTCCAGGATTTCATCTTTTATTTCGCCGGAAGGTTGTTCTTTCTTCATAAAATTAATGCAATTATTGACTGCAATCCTATATAACCAAGTCGTGAATTTTGAACGCCCATCAAAATTTTTAATGTTCCGATAGGCTTTTAAAAAAGTTTCCTGTGCCATATCCTTTGCATCGTCGTAGTTCTTGAGCATCTTATAACAAAGGTTATGAACCTTAACCTCATGCCGTCGCACCAGTTCATCAAACGGTTCAACCTCACCCATCTTGACAAGTTGAACGAGCTCCTCATCGCTTAACTCTTTATATTTAGACAGCCGGGTTTTTAATTCGTTTACCTCTTTAATCACAGAAACCTTCTTCTCGGACATAGTCCCTAATTTTTTCGCGCAACTCATTCAAAGGTGTCTTGCTCTTTTGGGCAAGCAATTTTAAATCTTGATATTCAACCGTAAATCTCTTTTTATTATGATTATGGTAAATCACCTTGATGCGCACTCTTCCCCAGGGGGTTTTGATTTTCTTTATTTCCCTTTTTAATTTAATTCTCTGTTTATAGTCCATTCTGATCCCGATGGTGGTTGTTTCATTAAAAAGCGTATCAATCAGCCGTTGATTATAGCCATCGGCAATCACAGTCAATAAGATACCAGGACGGGAATGTTTCATCATCACAGGGGTGTAGTAAACCTCAAGAGCACCTGCTTCGTAAAGTTTTTCCATGATCCAGTCAAAATCCTGGGGATTCTGGTCATCAATATTGGTTTCAATGACGAGGCATTCATCGGTTAATCGGCAATTTATTTCACCCAGAAAGACACGCAAGAGATTGGGATAGTCTTTAAGCACCTTCGTGCCGCTCCCCAAACCGATCTTTTCAATACGGCTAAACGCACACTGATTTGTAAACTCGGCAACCGTGCTCAGTATTGCTGCGGCCGTCGGGGTAGTAAATTCAAATGCTACGGGAATAAACTCCACCGGGACATTTTTTAGCAATTCCGCAGTGGCGAAATTGAAGGCAGGCATTTTCCCTTCCACGGTATCAATTAACCCCATCCCCGCCTTCAATGGTTTAGAATATATCCTCTCCACCTGTAAATAATCAAATGCTACAAGAGAACCGGTAATATCCAAAATGGTATCCACATCAGCCAATTCATGCAGGTGAAGATGGGCGGTGCCGTGGACCTTTTTTTCTGCTTCAAAGATCCGGTCGATGATTTTTAATGCCGCACTTTTAATCGAATCTTTCAGGTGGCTTCTTTTTATTAACGGGATGAAGTCTTTTTCTTTTATGGTTTTTTTTGTGCAGAATGTAAGTCTTTTTGCTTTAATCCCCCGATGGGAGACAGATTCGATTTTAATTTTTAAATCCGGGATAAACTTTAATGCATTTTTTAGATATGTGGTATCTATACCGAGGTCAATCAAACTCGCCAGAATCATATCACCACTCGCCCCCAGAATAGGGTCAAAATATAATACCCTCATCAATCAATTTTATCCAAAATAAAAGATATTTCAATAGTTCGATTAAACCAAAAGCATTTTTAATTTTTCCATATAATCAAGATTATCAATGGTAGATTTGCAGAATTCTTTCCTCAGCAGATGGAATGTCGTAATGGTATTGGCTTAAGATTGCTTAAAAAATATGAAAGGAATGTATGAACAATCTATCTTATTCAGAGTGAGTATCGGAAATCTGCGGTCAGATGATATTGATTGAAAACGGTTTTTCGCGATTTGATAGATTGTTTTCAATTGTGGACTGGTGTGCTGGAATCAAATTTCTATCACTCCCTACTTTTGATAAAGAATAAAAAATGGAGAGAACACAGTAAATCGATTTGTTGACAAAACCGGGGATTGGGTTATAATTTTCGGTGGCGGAACTCAATCATGTGGCGATAATTATGGATGGCAATGGCCGCTGGGCGAGAAAGCGCGGTCTACCCCGGGTTGTTGGCCATCGTGTGGGTGTGGAATCGGTGAGAACGATCGTCAAGGCCGCCCGGGAATTGGGAATAAAATATCTCACCCTTTATACTTTTTCCACCGAAAACTGGAAAAGGCCTGCAGAGGAAGTGCAGACCCTGATGAATATGCTTGAGGAGCTTCTTAAAAAAGAGACCCCGGAATTACATAAAAATAAAGTCCGGATAAATGCGATTGGCCGGCTGGATGGTCTCTATCCCAATGCGCGCCAGGCTCTGGAAGAGGCCCGAGCACTAACCAAGGACAATACCGAACTAATTCTTACGCTCTGTCTGAATTACGGTGGGCAGAGCGAAATTGTGGATGCGGTAAAGAAGATCGTTCTTGAAGACCGCCAGAAGCCAATAAACCTTGAAGAATTAGACGAAAAAAGATTTGCCAAGTATTTATACGACCCAGAATTACCGCCACCCGATCTGTTGATAAGGACGGGTGCAGAAAGAAGGGAACGCATCTCTAATTTCTTGCTGTATCAGATCGCCTATGCTGAAATCTATTTTACCAAGACCCTTTGGCCCGATTTTCGGAAGAGGGAATTTTTAAAGGCGATAGAGGATTTTAAAAACCGGGAGCGACTGTTTGGTGGGGTTTAATGATATATTAAGACGGATAAAGACCGGCGCTATATTGGTGGCGGTGGTGGTTATCACCTTGTGGATAGATAATATTCTTTTACCATTATTACTCTTATTTTTTATCACCTTTGCAACCAATGAATATTTCCGGTTCTGGCACCGCAAGAATATCTATCCCCATACCTTAGCGGTTTTGTTTCCGGGTTATACAATTCCGTTATTATTTTACTTTGAAATACCCCCACTCCTTCCTGGTTTTATTCTATTTTTTTTCATCGCCCTTTTATCGGTGATGCGTTTTCCCGGAAGCCGGCGCAACCCCAATTTTCTTGCCGAAGTAAGTGCCAATTTTTTTGGAGTTTTTTATATTGCAATCCTTCCTTCCACGATTATCCTTTTAAGAAAATACGGCTTTAACATCAGTCTGCTGCCGCTTCTTCTCACCTGGATATATGATACATTTGCTTATCTGGTAGGAACACTCTTCGGGAAAAGACGACTTGCCGAACGCTTGAGTCCTAAGAAAACTTGGGAAGGGACGATCAGCGCATTCTTTCTCACATTTCCTTTTGCCTGGTGGTTGAATTCTTTGTGGGTAAAAGAATTTACTTTGCTGGATAGTATTTGGATTACCCTTGGGATAGGTATTCTGGGCACCGTTGGCGATCTTCTGGAATCCGGGATGAAACGCGAAGTAGGGCTAAAGGATGCCTCCAATGTTTTTCCTGGTCACGGTGGATTTTTGGACCGTCTGGATTCATTGATTTTTAATATCCCTTTTTTCTATTTATATTTTATCACCCATGGATAAAACACCCCTTGCGGAACGGGTTAGACCTGAGAATTTTGATGAGGTTTTAGGTCAGACGCATCTTCTGGGACCGAATGGTCCAATAAGGAAACAGATTGAGCAGGGAAGATTGTTCTCCATGGTATTATTCGGGCCACCGGGCAGTGGTAAGACGACAATCGCCCGGCTTTTTGCAAAAAAATTTTCTGCAGATTTTGTCTCTTTCTCTGCTGCGACCAGTGGGATCGTGGAGATTAAAAAATTTATGGAAGAGGTGGAGAAGAAAAAGAGTTTATTCAATCAGGATACGATAATTTTTATTGACGAAATTCACCGCTTTAATAAAGCCCAGCAGGATGCCTTTTTGCCCTATCTGGAGAAGGGGACGATTACCCTTATTGGAGCTACGACCGAGAACCCTTCTTTTGAACTCAATTCCAGTCTGCTTTCAAGGATGAAGGTATATATGCTCCAGCCTCTCTCATTTGAAGATATCAAAAAAATTATTCAACGGGCTTTATCTTCACCCAAGGGGCTCGATAACAAATATGAAATCACCGAGGAGGCGCTCAATTTCCTTGCTAATATTTCAGATGGTGATGCGCGGGTTGCTTTAAATGCCTTAGAGTTATGTGCCTTTGCTGCCAAAGAGAAAAAGATTGATTTAAAACTTGCTGAGGAGATTGTGCAGAAAAAGGCTTTGAGATATGACAAAGCGGGTGAAGAACATTATAATCTTATCTCGGCATTACATAAATCATTAAGGGGTTCTGACCCAGATGCAGGATTATACTGGCTGGCAAGGATGCTGGAGGCGGGTGAAGACCCATTATATATCGCCCGGCGTCTGGTCCGGTTTGCGGTGGAAGATATCGGACTTGCCGACCCTCAGGCACTGGTGATTGCAGTAGCGGCAAAAGAGGCGGTGGAATTCATCGGCCGGCCCGAGGGTGACTTGGCTCTTGCTGAATGTGTCGTTTATCTGGCGCGAGCAAAAAAGAGCAATGAATTATACCTGGCTTATGCAGAGGCGAAAGAGGATGCGTTAAAGACCTTAGCCCAACCCGTGCCGCTACATATCCGGAATGCTCCGACCCTATTGATGAAAAAACTCGGCTATGGTAAGGGGTACAAATATCCCCATGATTATCCTGATGCTAAAGTAGAACAGGATTATCTACCTGAAAATTTAAAGGGTCGGAAGTATTTAAAAAAACAAGAATAAAAAAGGGCTGGTTATACCAGCCCTTTTTTACTTTCCTTATTCTTTACTTTATCGTCACATTGATCAGTTCCATCTTCATCTCTAATTTATACGATGAATCCTGTTCGACCATCGTCATCTTTACCTGTCCGATATCCGGTGCGAGCCAGACATAAGAGGTTTCTGCTATCGTCGTACCGGTGGTGATTACCATACCTTTCCAGCAGTCATCGTAGGTGCCAGCCGGTACGGTGACCGATTCTTTGCCCAGCACCTTGACCGTTTCGGTAAATAAAGAATCCTTACGAACCGTCCAGGTTTTGCCTTCTTCCAGTGGAAAAGCGAGCATCGTATCGGGTTCGGTATCGGCCTTATTTTCATAGCTAAAAAGGTAGTCATCGGTTTTCTCCAGATAAGTGGTATCGCTGCTTCCATTGGACGTGATGGATTCAAAGACCTTTTTGCCATTGTCCAAGGTTGTTTCCTGGGTGATCTCAATCTTCAGAGTGTCGGTGTTCGTGAAATTGGTATCCGGGGTGGTGATTGTGATCTGGGCTTGATACTCCCAGACATTACCTACGCTCAGGGGCCAATAATCCTTTTCACCGCCCCCGCAACCGATCAACAAAAGAAGAAAGGGCACAACCACGAGTAATTTTTTCATAATCTCTCCTTTCGCCAAATTATATCCAAAATTAAAAAAATGTCAATAGTGCGGGTGTTTTTTAATTCAAACGCACCCTTGACGATGGAGAAAAATTGGTTATAGTTAAGTAGCATAGGAGTAGAAAATGGAAAAGTTACTGAAAGATATCATAGATATTTTGAAACTGAAAAAAGTAACTTATGGTGATGTCCGGCTGGTGGAAGAGGAGACCGAAAGTATCATGGTAAAGAATGGTATAATCGAAGCTCTGACCCACACCTTTGATATGGGTTTTGGTGTGCGCGTGCTCAAGGATAATGCCTGGGGTTTTGCCTCTTCAAATCTTTTGAACAAAGCCGAGGCACAGCGGGTTACCCGGGATGCAATCCGGATTGCCGAGGCCTCTGCCCGGGTAAAGGGTGCACCTGTAAGATTAAGTCCCCTTGAACCCCAAAAAGGGACATATCGGACTGAGCTGAAGATTGATCCATTCAAAGTTTCGTTACAGGAGAAGATCGACCTTTTGTTAAAATGTGATAAGATACTCGGTGCAAATGCAAAGATCAAAAATCGGACTTCTTTTCTCTCCTGCCGCCGGGTAAAGGTTCGTTTCTTTTCCACCGAAGGTTCTAAGATCGTCCAAGAATTCACCTATGTGGGCGGAGGTATCAAAGCATTTGCTCAGGACCAGGATGAATTGCAGATCCGCTCTTATGATGACTATGGTCAGGCGGGCTATGAATTCATAAAGAACCTGAAACTGGTTGAGAATTCCGAACGAGTGCGAGAAGAGGCGGTAATGTTATTAAGTGCCCCACCCTGTCCAGCGATGCGCACGACTGTGATTCTCGATTCTAATCAGATGGTACTCCAGGTGCACGAATCCTGTGGACATCCCACGGAATTGGACCGGGTCTTGGGCACCGAGGCTTCTTATGCCGGGACTTCTTTTATGACCCCAGAAAAATTAAATAACTTGAAATATGGTTCGGAGATCGTGAACATCGTGGCTGATGCCACAATTCCTGGAGGGTTGGGTACCTTTGGCTGGGATGATGAAGGCGTCCCGGCACAGAAAGTCTATCTGATAAAAAATGGAATATTCGTTGGTTATCAGAGTTCCCGGGAGACTGCAACAGTGATCAATGCCCAATCAAGTGGTAATATGCGGGCCGATGGTTGGAATAGAATACCGTTAATTCGGATGACCAACATCAATCTTTTACCCGGGGAATGGAAACTTGAGGATATGATTGCTGATACCGAAGAAGGCATTTTTATGACCACCAATAAATCCTGGTCGATAGATGATAAAAGATTGAACTTCCAGTTTGGCTGTGAACTTGCCCGAAAAATTGAACATGGAAAATTGACCGAGGTTTATAAAAATCCGACTTATGCGGATATCACCCCGCAGTTCTGGAATAAATGTGATGCAATTGCCAACAAGAATTACTGGCATCTTTATGGTGTGCCCAATTGTGGTAAAGGCGAGCCCGGGCAGACGATGTTCGTCGGACATGCTACGGCGCCAGCCCGGTTCCGGGATGTCCAAGTAGGAATTGCCCGCTAATTTTTCCTGATCGAATCTCAGAATGGAGAAAAAATCAGTAGTATTCATTCTTTTCCTGTTCATCGGTTGTGCCTATTTTAATACCTTCTACAATGCCCAGAACTATTTCCAGCAGGGGATGAAGGTCGTCAAGGATGATACGCTGAAATATGATATTGAGCCTTTTGATAAGGCGATTGAGAAGTGTGCGGCGGTGATTGTGAAATATCCCGAATCCCAGTATGTAGATGATGCCCTTTTTATGATGGGCGTTGCCTACTATTTCAAAGGCGATTATAACCGGGCATTGGAAAAGCTGGAGTTTCTCACGAACAATTTCCCCCGTTCTAAATTTTATGACGATGCTATGTACTACATCGGACTTTCCTATTATAAAAAAGAAGAGTTGAGCAAGGCCATCATCGCTTTGAAAGAAGCAGGAAATTACAAAAGTTATCGTAAGAAAGCAGCGGTGATGCTCTGTTATGCCTATTATCGCGATGGAAATTACCGGGATTTAATCAATGTCGCACGGAAATTGAAAGAGGAAAAGATGGTGCGCCGGGAACGCCTGATGATTCTGAATATACTGGGGGAATGTGAATACCAGCTCAAAGAATACGAATCGGCATTAAAGACTTTTCGGGAGATGGAGAATATTGAGCCGACACCAGAACAAAGAAGGTTGATAAAATTGAAGATTGCCCGGATCTACTTAGAAATGGGACAGTATGAAGAGTTGAGAAATTTTCTGGAAGCCGAAACTGATCCAGAATTCCGTTTGCTCTTAGCAGATTTGTATAAACGGATTGGAGAGATATCCAATGCAAAGCAGGTGTATTTGGAGGTCCGAGAGCTACCCCAATCCGAGTACGTGGCGAAAGCCTATTCAGCCTTAGCAGAACTTGCAGAAAAAGAAGATAGCCTGGAATTGGCAATTGCTTATTATGATTCACTTCTTCCCAAAGCAACCGGAGAACTGTTTAATAACGCTAAGAAGAAATCGGAGATTTTAAAAAAGATAAGAGAATTAAGGAATCAGACTACAGATCTTGATAAGGCGCAGTTTGCCTTGGCTGAATTGTATTTTGTAGAGGTAAAAGATATCCCCAAGGCACTGTTGTACTATGAGAATGTTTACAGGAAATACCCGAAGAGTCAATGGGCACCCAAAGCCCTTTATGCCCATTTCTGGATCACCAAAATGATGCTCAAAGACGCCCAGCAGGCACAGATGCTTGGGGACGAACTTTTAAAACGTTACCCCGAGACCGAATATGCCAGGGCGGTGCAAAATCTATTGAATAAATAATGATCAAGCACACGGTTAAAATTTTAAAAAAAGAATGGTTGAGCGCGGATATTTTTTCTTTGGAGTTTAATCTCCCGGGATTGCATCCAACACCTGGACAGTTTTTTCAGGTGCGCATAAACGAGACCTTTGATCCGCTTTTGAATCGTCCCATCAGCATTGCGGACTATGAAAAAACACGGGTATCGATGGTGATAAAAGTGGTGGGCAAAGGAACAGAACTGCTGAGCAAAAAGAAAGTTGGAGAAGAACTTATCGTCTACGGTCCTTTGGGACGGCGTTTAAAGATAGAGAATAAAAATAGTCTGCTCATTGCCGGGGGCATCGGAGTAGCACCGTTGTTCTTTTTGGCGAAAAGGTTAAAGCGTGCATGGATTGATTTTACCTTTGTCTATGGTGCCCGAAATCCCTCAGCACTTGTGTTAAAGGATGAAATCGAAAAATTAACTTCTAATGTAATATTCATCACCGAAACCGGGGGCAAAAAAAGCGGGACAGCACTATCGGTGCTGTCGGAGCTTAATCTAACAGTGTATGAAATAGGATATGCCTGCGGACCTAAGGCAATGCTTAAGGAATTGCAGAAGTTAAATTTGGGATTTCCGATTTATGCCTTCTGTGAGGATTTTTTGGGTTGCGGCTGTGGCCTATGTCTGGGCTGTGCAATAAAGTATTATGGCCGATACCAAAGAATCTGTGAGGATGGACCGGTATTTGAACTGAAGGGGATTGAGTTTGATGGTGGAGATATTTGATATTAAGTTTAAAAATCCGGTCTTTATTGCCTCGGGCGTTTTTGGCTTTGGTTTGAAATACAAGAGCGTCACCCGTGGGGTGGGAGCAATATTCACCAAAGGGATCACCCTGAAACCCCGCGTCGGTAATCCCCCACCTCGGATTTACGAGACACCCGCAGGCATTATCAATTCGGTGGGACTGGAAAATCCAGGCGTAAAAGAATTCTGTAATTCCATCCTCCCCCGTTTGAAAAAGTTAAACAACCGAATATTTGTGAATGTGGCTGGATTTACTATTGATGAGTATGCCCAGATTGTGGAAGAGATTGGCGAGGGTGTGACCGGTTTTGAGTTGAATGTCTCATGCCCGAATGTCAAGGAAGGAGGGGTATTATTCGGACAGGATCCCAAGATGGTAGGTAAGATCGTCCGGATGGTGCGCAAACGGACCCGCCGGCCAATAATCGTTAAACTCACTGCCAACTTCTGTGACCCACTGAAAATCGGTAAAGCCTGTGTGGATGCGGGTGCCGATGGCCTTTCGTTAATCAATACCATATTTGGCATGGCATTTGACATCAAGAGAAAAAAACCGATAATCACCGGAGGTCTCTCTGGACCTGCGATCAAACCTTTCGCATTGTACTGTCTCCATCGCCTGAAAGATTTAAAGGTTCCGCTCATTGGAATGGGTGGGATCATGACCGGCCGGGATGCTTATGAGTTCTTACTTGCCGGGGCCTCGGCTGTGGCAGTGGGCACCGCACTATTACGCGACCCCTATGCGCCCTTGCAGATTATTAAAGAACTTGAAGTTTTGTTGCAAAATAAGAGTGTTTGATTTAAAGGGGGATTTATGAAGGAAAGGTTGATTGTGGCATTGGATTCCAATGATCTGAACAAAATCAAACTGCTCGTTGATAAATTACAGGGATTGGTTGAATATTTCAAGGTCGGGGCGATCCCTTTTACCTGCTTTGGTCCGGAACTGGTCCGGTTTTTAAAAAGCCGGCGTTTGAAGGTAATGCTCGATTTAAAGTATCACGATATTCCCAATACCGTTGCCCGGGCCTGCGAAGGGGCGATGGAACTGGGAGTGGATATGTTGACCATGCATACCAGCGGCGGATTCGGGATGATGGAAGAGGCGGTAAAGGCGGTTTCGATCGTCTCGGATATCAAAAAAATTCCCCGCCCCAAACTTTTAGGGATAACGGTCTTGACCAGCATCGATGAGGCATATTTTAAGGATTTATTCGGCGAGGTAAAAAGAACGATTGAAGAGCAGGTTATCTTCCTTGCCCGTCTTGCCCAGAGTGCGGGTCTGGATGGAGTTGTTGCCTCGCCCCAGGAGATATCAAGGATAAAAGAAAATTGCGGTAAGGATTTTCTGGTCATCACGCCTGGGATTCGGTCTCCGAACGAGATGGTCGATGACCAAGTACGGACCATGACCGCGGGTCAAGCAATCCGCGCCGGTGCTGATTATATCGTTGTTGGCCGGCCGATTATCGCGGCCACGGATCCGGTCCGGGCAGCAAAACAGATAATCAAGGAGATGGAAGATGCAGGTTGAAGAGATTTTAAAAAAATATCAGGTGCTCGTGGAAGGCCATTTTGTATTAAACTCGGGTTTGCACAGCCAATATTATTTTGAAAAATTCCGGATTCTGGAAAATCCCCAAGCCACCAGCCAGCTGTGTGCAATGATCGCCGAACGGTATAAAGGCAAAAATATCGAATGGGTCATCGGACCTACGACCGGGGGTATCATCATTGCCTTTGAAACCGCCCGCCAGTTACAATGCAATGCTGGATTTGCCGAAGAGCGCGAGGGAAAAAGGGTAGTGGGAAGGGGTTTTAATATAGCCCAGAAAAATGTCCTGATTGTGGATGATGTTCTTACCACCGGCAAATCGCTGGGTGAGACCATCACCGCGGTAAAAGAGAAGAATGCCCGAATCGCCGGGATTGTGGTATTGATTGACCGGAGTAGCGCGCCGCTACCTTTTAGCTACGAGGCACTTTATAAAAAAGAAGTGGAGAATTTCAATCCTGCAGAATGTCCGCTGTGCAAAGCCCACATTCCCCTACACAAACCCGGAGGTGTTTGAACCTGAATACCTTCAATCTCCTCAATTTCTTTTATTCAGCAGCCTGGATCACTGCCTCCATCTTTATACCCCTGATTGCCCGGGATTATACTGATAATCTCTTTTTGATATCCCTGGTCTTGGTGTTATACAATGGGACACTTTTCTTTTCTTCTTTTTTCTTTGGTCGGCTCGGTGATATGTATGGAAGAAAGGAGATCGTGAGATGGGGATTTCTCATCTCGGGCATTGTTCTTTTTCTTCACAATTTTATATCCAATCTTCAGACCGTCTTTTTATTCCGGGCACTGGCTGGGCTGAGCATCGCAATGATTCCCGGGGCAATGGTTGCCCTTGCTCAGGGAAGTTCTCTGGGTTGGTTTTCCGGATTTGGGTCCCTTGGTTATACAGTAGGTAATTTTTTGCCGGGCGTGCTCAAACATAACTTTTTGATTTTTACTACGGCCTCGGGTTTCTGTCTTTTGGGTTTTTTGCTAAGTTTTTTTATCAGAGAGAGGAGCGAAAGAATTTCTGTGCCCCTGTTTCCTTATCACATAATTAAAAAGAATCTCGGTGTTTACCTACCGTTCTTCATCCGTCATAGCGCAGCCCAAGCAATCTGGGCAATATTTCCAATCTACCTTGCCGAACTTGGGGCTGATAAATTCCATATCGGTTTATTGTATGCGCTCAATCCCCTATCCCAGTTTATCTTCATGATTCTTTTAGAAAAACAGGATTCAGAGAGGTTGATGCGCACCGGCCTCATCTGCTCGGGAGTAACCTTCCTCGGCTACGGGATTACTCCTGATTGGCGGTGGTTGATATTCTTCCAAACTCTTCTGGGACTTTCCTGGGCCACACTCTATTTGGGTGCTATCAAATATTTACTTAGGAATAATCTGGAACAGGCGACCGCATCTGGGTTTTTAAGCTCTATCATCGGTCTTTCCGGAATAATTGGACCGTTATTCGGAGGGATCGTTCTCCTGCACGGCATCAGACCACTCTTATTTATTTCGGCAATACTCTGCGGTTTGGCCTTTTTTATAAAATACCAGCTGACGAACTGTTCCTGAATCGTTCATCTTTTTCACATCTGTCAAGTCTATTGGCAGTTAACACTAAAAAATGCTCAATTTTTGGGGAGTTTAACGGGCACGGATTTTGCATATAGGATAATTGATGAAGCTCATGAGAAAGAATGTGTTGTCCTTGAAATCCATGGTTTTTCATAGTCTGGGTAGCGCGGCACTGCTGCTGATCCTCACCGCTGGTTTCTTTGCATTGACCATTTTGCAACACCAATTCCGGCGCCTTGCTCGGGCACAAATCCGGGATAAGATGGAGATGGTTTATAAACTAATCCAGGCCGAGATAGAGCGCCTTGTAGAGCTCAATGCCGATTGGGGTGCCTGGGATGAGACCTACCAGTTTGTGCAGGGTGAAAATCCCCAATATATCACAAACAATATTAACCCATCTTCTTTTGCGACCCTTGACCTTCATTTGCTCGCTTACTTTGACCAGAAAGGAAATCTTTTTTATGCCGCTTCGTATGACCCAGCAACCCAGAGGGTAATGAACCCAGATAGTCAATTCCTCCAAAAAATAGCTCCAGTTATTACTAACGCAGAACTGAGAAAAAATTTGATTTCCGGAGCTTTGTCATTGATCAATGATGAGCCTTATTTAGTCTCCGCCGAATCGATTCTGACCAGTCAACATAAGGGGCCATACCGGGGCTGGCTTTTGATGGTGCGGAGACTGGATTTAAAACCATTAATGGATTTGATTGGGATGACGATTGAAATTAAACAGGCAGATGATGCCCAGATCTGTATCTTAGAATCTCATCTGGACAAGAAAACGCACCTGATCTGGGAGGAGGAAGATAAAATTGCTGCCCAACAAAAATTTTATGATGTAATAAATGAAAGAATGAATGTGGTGAATCTTTGGGAAATCAATGAAATCTTGCGTCAGGGACGATACACTGTCTTCTATATCATCGCCGCTATTTTGATTTCCAGCCTCATTATCTTTTTTATCATTATAGTGCTCCTGGATAACTCAATCATCAAGCCAATTGTTGATATTGCTACCCAGCTGATCGGAATGGACTTAAAAAATATTAAGGGAAAAATCTGGGTGGATTCCTCCAGCCGCGAATTTAATCTCCTTACCGAAGCTATCAACCAGATGCTTGCCACTATTGAACGGCAGAAAGAGGAGCTTGCCGAGAATGAAAAGCGATATCGGGAACTGGTGGAGAGTGCTGAAGTCGGGATAATTATTGATGATGTCGATGGCAATGTCATTTATTTTAATGAAAAAATGGCCAGTTTATTTGGATACACCCCTGAGGAATTTACCAGATTAAAACTGGAGGATTACATCCATCCTGAGGATTTAAAACTTGTGCGGACCTATCACTACCAGCGCATCCGGGGTGAAGATGCCCCACGCGTTTATGAAATAAAAGGGCTCCATAAAGATGGAAGTATTATCTATCTGGAAGTCAGTGTCGAGGTTTTACGCAAACACGGACAGATTGTAGGGACCCGGTGTTATCTCATTGATATCACCGCGCGCAAAAAGATAGAAGAGAGACTGACTGCAGAGTCCATGACCGATGAACTCACTGGACTTCTCAATCGCCGGGGGTTTAATGCCTTAGCCCAACATCAGATTGATCTTTCCCAAAAGAGCCGAAAAGGCTTTTACTTATTTTACTGTGATGTAAACAATATGAAACAGATCAACGATCGTTTCGGGCATGCGACCGGAGATATTGCCTTAAAGGAGACGGCGCAGGTATTAAAAAGAAGTTTTCGTAAGTCCGATCTCATTGCCCGGGTGGGCGGAGATGAGTTTATCATACTTGCACCTGAATCCACACCTGAAAGTATCAATGTGATGCTTGAGCGATTAAATAAGAATATTAAAGAGTATAACCACACAAAATCCGGTCCGTCAATATCACTGAGCATTGGTTACGCATACTACACCCCCGAGGATTCGCAGTCCCTTGAGGATTTAATAAAGATCGCCGATACTCGGATGTATGAAGAAAAATTGAAGCACAAAAAAGGAGATTTGAATCAGCAGCTTTTTAGATAAAATCTTGAAAATTGAGCAGGATTGTTTATACTTATATTGTGGAAAAAAGCGAATTTATTCTTTTGAGTAAACTCCAAATGCCTAAGATATATTCCCGGCTTCTTTACCGCGAGCGCCTGCTCAATCTTTTATTTCAGAACCGCCATAAAAAGCTTATCGTCCTCTGGGCCGGAGCTGGATACGGCAAGACCACATTGATTACCCAATTCGTGCACGAAGCAAAAATCGCCTGTGTCTATTACCAGTTAAGAAGGGAGGATGCTGACCCTGCAATTTTTCTGCATCATCTTAATGCAGGAATACAGCACCTCTACCCTCGATTTGGCAATAATATTGCCCAACTCCGCCAGTTTTTTAACTTGCCGCCCCCCATGGCTGATATCGTCTTGGGAACTTTCGTGAATGAAATGATACAAAATATTGACCATGATACATTGTTTATCTTCGATGATTATCATGCGTTGGAAGAAACGACAGCGATCGAGAATGTGCTATCCTATCTTTTGAACAATATGCCTTCAAAACTCCATATTGTCCTTATTTCCCGTCACCGCCTTGCTTTTCCTTTTCTCGCCCAATTAAAATCAAAGGATGAATTCTTTGAAATAACGCCCGAGCATTTCCGTTTTTCCCGGGAAGAAATCGGGGCATTGTTTCTCACGCTTTTTAATTGGAAATTAAACTCCCAGGAGATTGAATGGCTATACGAATATTCAGAAGGCTGGCCTGCCTGTTTAAGATTGATTGCCCAGGCCTACGAACTCAATCCCGGACTTGAACCGCAGGTTTTCTTAAACCGCCTGCGCACCGATTATCAAAAGATCAGTCAGGATATTTTTGAATATTTCTCCCGAGAAATATTTAAAAATGAATTACCAGAAATCCAGCAATTTCTTATTACCTGTTCCCTCCTTGATTGTTTGAATCCTGAAATCTGTCGGGTTATAACCGGACGCATCGATGCCTCAGTGCTTCTTGAAGACCTCGCACGGCGCAATGCCTTCATTCAGCCCCTCCCCAATGGCAGTTATTGGTTTCATTCCCTGTTCCGGGAATTTTTAAAAAGTCAATTTCGGGATGAGAGACGCAAGCGGGAGATATATCGGTTAGTTGGATTATATAATGAAAAAAGAAATGGGGAAGAATCCTTGAAATATTATCTTCTCGCCGGTGATTATCCTGCTGCCCTGAGGATGATAGAGTTTCTCGGCACACAATTAATACAACATGGTAAATATTCCACCCTGCTCTCGGCACTAAAGAAAATTCCGGAGAGATTCTTCAAAGGTAATCCATTGATTTTAAAACACTACGGCGTCGCATTGAACTGCCTGGGCGACCCGACAAATGCCCGGGAGATTCTCAAGCGGGCATTGCGCATAAAAGGAAGCTCGGCGGAGATTACTGCAGAACTGCTCTACACCTATGCCGGTGTGCTCATCAATGAGGGCCATTTAGCGAAGGCAATCCAAGGGCTTAAAAGACTTATAAAAATCTGTCCCCAACGACTTCCTCTCTTAAAGGCATCGGCATTGAATTCGCTTGGTGCGATT
>JBDRWD010000019.1 GCA_039802205.1 candidate division WOR-3 bacterium | reverse complement strand
TTAGTGACAATAAAATCTATGGGCAAATAGGTGCGGGCATCCCATAATTTCAGTCTCGGACAAGGTTTTGATTGATCCCTTCTCGTAGGGCAAGGCTTTAGCCTTGCATAAATAAAAAATGCCAACCTGAAATTCTTGGGTGGTAACCGGTAAAATGGTAGGCGCAGGCTTTAGCCTGCGGATAAATGTTTTTAAATCTTAGGGTATTTTACACCCTGTGCGGCTGCATCTAATAATCAAGCGCATAAAAATAATTTGAGAAAAAGCGGAGAGGACTCAGCTGGATACATCCTTGACGCATTAGGGATTTTGTGGATAATAAAAAATTGAGATGTGGTGGCACGAGGAAGAACCGACATTAGAGGATGAAGATAGAGCGCGGAGGGATATCCGTTTAATCCAGAAGTTTGTTCCTTATTTCAAGCCATATATCAAAAAGATAATCATTGCAATTTTACTCCTGCTCATTTCCACCCTGCTTGCGCTCATCGGTCCGGTTTTGATTAAAAGGGTGATTGATTATGAGATTCCTCAGGGTAATGTTAAGGGGCTTGTGGTGATTGCCTTGGGCTACCTGGTCATTCAAGGAGCGATTATTTTAATTCGCTATTTGCAGCAGATAGAGATAGCGATGATCGGTGAACGGGCAATAGCCGATTTAAAATTTGATTTATTCAAACATGTTCTCACCTTACCCGTTGTTTTCTTTGATAAAAATCCGGTAGGTAGATTGATCACCCGAGTAGAAGGAGATGCGGAGACACTGAAGAATCTATTCTCTTCTAC
Source organism: candidate division WOR-3 bacterium (assembly GCA_039802205.1). Taxonomy (NCBI): domain Bacteria; kingdom Pseudomonadati; phylum Caldifarciminota; species Caldifarciminota bacterium. Next base: position 36,858 of record JBDRWD010000019.1, on the reverse strand, counting down.
CGCAGTAGTGCTGGCACAGGATGTGATATTACTTTTAGGCATGTCCATTATCATGATGATAGTACATTTTAGATTATACTTATTGATTTTAATCCTTTTCCCTGTCTTTCTTTATGCCTTTTGGTGGTTTGGGAAACATGTCCGACCGGTTTATCTCAAACTCCGTAAAAAGATCGCCGAGATAAATAGTTTTGTCATGGAGACCCTCCGTGCCTTACCAGTAGTCCAGAGTTTTCGGCAGGAAGATAATTTTCTAACAAAGATCAACAATCTGGGTCAGGAGAAATTTGACCTGGAGATGAAATCGATGCTCTACTGGTATCGGATTTGGTTTCTGGTGGACCTGGGTGAGATAGTGGGTATCATTTTGATCCTGGGGATAGGGGGACTATGGGCATTGAAAGGTGCAATAACCATCGGTACCCTCTTTTTATTCGTCAATTATCTTACGAGATTTTTTGGTCCTTTGCGCGGTCTCTCGGACCAGATTAACCTCATTGAGCGTTCTTTTGCTGCGGCCGAGAGGATTTTCCATATTCTAAGATTACCTTCGGAATATGAAGATAAAATCGAAGAATGCATTTTTGAAAAATTGGAGAAAGGGATAAAATTCAAAGATGTGCGCTTCTCTTACGAAGACGAAGATTGGGTATTGAAAGATCTAAATTTTGAGATAAAGAAAGGCGAAAGAATCGCATTGGTGGGTGCGACCGGCGGGGGCAAGACTTCAATTGTTTTCCTTTTGTTGAAGTATTATCAACCCATTCATGGAGAGATTTTGATTGATGATATAAATCTCAGAAAAATAAATCGCTACTCCTTACGCCGGCGCATTGGCTTTGTCCCCCAGGATGTAGTCCTTTTTCCCGGCACCGTCTTGGATAATCTCCGTCTTTTTCATAAAGAGATCCCACCAGAAAAAGTTTTAGAAGCAGCAAAGAGGCTCGGGATCCATGAAAAGATATTGCAACTACCCCAGGGCTATGAGACTGATATCATTGAACAAGGGATAAATCTTTCCTTTGGTGAACGTCAATTATTATCCTTTGCCCGGGCATTGATTTTTGATCCGGAGATAATCGTCCTGGACGAGGCAACCTCGGCGGTAGACCCGCAAAGCGAAAAGATCATTCAAGAAGGACTCAAAGAACTTCTGCAGCAGCGGACGGCGATAATCATTGCCCACCGGCTCACCACTACCCGACTGGCTGATCGGATCTTGGTTATCCATCAGGGAAGATTGGTGGAGGAAGGCAGTCATGGCGAACTTTTAAAGAAAAAAGGGTTTTACTGCCATTTTTATCAACTCCAGTATCTGGACCAAAGGATTGAGTGATGAAAACAATTATTAACTTCTGGCGACAACGTCCGGCGCGTTTTCTCTTTTTAGTCCTCTTTACTGGTTGTTATACATTTCTCGTTTTATTATTTCCTTATCTGTTAAAAGATATCATAGATGGTATCCAATCAGCTTTTAGTCCCACACGATTGTTAAATAGCATTGTGATTTTGAGTATCATTGGCTTACTCCGTTCTGTTGCTGGAGTCTTCCTTCCCTATAGCCGGGGTCGAACCAATGAAATTTTTAACCTCCAGGAACGGAATAATGTCTTCCGGAGAATCATCAAACAGGGGCACAGGTTTTTAAATGCATTCCCGGCAGGTGATGTATTGGAAAGGATAGATTTAGACCTAGGGGAATTATCTTGGTTTGCTTGTTCCGGGATTTTCCGCCCTTTAGAAGGAATATTCACCATCACCTTTGCAATCTATTTTCTGTGCCGGATTGAATGGCGGCTCATGCTTATCGCTGTTCTTCCCATGTCCCTTATCATTTTTGGTTATCAATATTTTTCACCAAAACTCTACCAATATTTTAAAAACTTGCGGGAGGTGATTTCTCTGATACATAGCGATCTCCAATCGAACTTCTCCGGTATCCGTATCATCAAGGCGTACAATCTGGAGGCACAGAATGAAGCGGTGTTCAAAAAATTACTACAAAGAAGAATTGATTCGGCAAAAAAAGTCTTCCGGATGGAGTCTTTGCTGCAGAATATGTTTGTCTCAGTAGAAGAGATCGCTATCGTGCTCGTTTTATTATGTGGAGGAATACTGGTTATTAAACATGTAATCACCGTGGGAGGCCTCATTGCCTTTATGGCTTATATTTTAACCCTACTCCATCCCATGATTGATATTGCGAACTTTTTTGTGATAAAAAAGCGTGCCGAAGTCCAGGTAAAGCGGATTGAAGAGATAAAGAACTATCCACCAGAGGTGCAGGAGACGGGAACGAGAACAGATTTTAGTTTTAGCACAATCCGTACCGAACATTTGGGTTTTGCGTATAAAGAAGATTCACCTCATGTGTTACGAGATATCAATATTCTCATCCCCGCGGGCAAGAAGATAGGAATCGCAGGAAGGGTGGGTTCAGGCAAAACCACGCTGTTGAAACTCCTGCTCCGGTTAGCCGAACCTATGGAAGGGCAAATCAAATTAAATGGTTATCCTATCACACAACTTGATTTGAAGAAGTATCGTGCTTTGTTTTCCTATGTCTCTCAGGAACCTGTGCTATTTTCGGATACCATATCCAATAATCTAACCTGGGGGAGAGATATTCCAAAGGAAAAAATAGAGAGCGTTATTGAAATCTGTCAGTTGACTGAGTTTATTAAAAATCTCCCAAAAGGTTTTGATGAATTGATTGGGGAGCGTGGGTTAAGGCTATCAGGCGGTGAAAAACAACGGCTGGCGATTGCCCGGGCGCTGTTAAACGAAACCCCAATCCTGATTCTTGATGATGCAACCAGCAACCTTGATGCAGAGACTGAGAAAAAACTCATGCACCGGATTTTTAAAATTCTGGGAAAGACTATCATCATAGTTTCACACCGTCTGGCTGTTCTTGCAAATTGTGATTATATCTATCTGCTTGATAAAGGTAAGGTCGTAGAAGAAGGACCGCCCGGACAATTGCTCAGAAAAAAAGGATGGTTCTGGCGGTTGTACCAGTTTCAATTGGCAGATCAGTAAGGGTTTTCAAGGCAAATCCAAATATACAAAGAATTAAAATTCATCTCGGAAGCGGAATTTCTCCGCTACTTGACAGAAGGGCATTTTTGATTATCATTGAAGGCTGGAGGTTTTATGGACCTTGATAAACTGGAGAGATTACTCCTTTTTATTATTTTAATTTTTACCGGTGGCGTTTATTTATATACGATGGCACCGACGGTTTCTTTCTGGGACTGTGGCGAATTTATCGCCTGTTCCTATACTTTGGGGATTCCCCATCCACCGGGCACACCGCTGTATGTGGTCATCGGCCGGGTCTGGTTGATGCTGGTGGGTTCAGTTGCCAGCATCTTTTCTAAAGAGGTCGCCTGGCATATGAATCTCATCGCCGTAACCTTTACCTTATTATCAGTATTTCTTTTCTATCGTATTTTGTTGAAGATATTCAGATTTTGGTCTAGGAACGAAAAAAACCTCACTCAACTTTTGGTGGCGTTTGGCACAACCCTTTTAGTCAGTTTCTTTTATACGGTCTGGGAGAACGCGATTGAGACCGAGGTTTATGGAGCATCAACCTTCGTTTTTTTGCTGGCAAATTATATCGTCTTGCTCTGGTATGAGAGTGTTAAAAATGGGCAACCGAAGAATAATTACCTATTGCTCTCCTTTTATTTGATATTTCTCACCACCGGTATTCATCTCACTCCATTTCTTGCCTTTTTACCGATATATGTCTTCATTTTTGTCGTAGATCGACGCTACTTAAAAGACTGGCTTTTATTGCTGTTTGGTTTTTTTCAGATAATTCTTTTCTTCCTTCTCTTCATTGCACCCGAAAATCTTTATACCCCTTCAATCATCCTGCTCTTGTTCATCATTCTTTTGGGCATCATTCTGCCTCTGAATAACCCGAAGAAGTATGCCCACTCGGCCTTTTTCTGGTCAGGCATTATGCTGGTAATAATTGGTGTCTCCTCAGAATTATATCTACCAATAAGGTCAAAAAAGCTGACTGAGTTATACAAAGATAAAGCCGTTCAGGAAAGATACCTGAAAGGTGAGAATATTGCACCCCGGATAAATGAATGTGAACCGGGTGCGAGTTTTAAAGCCTTTGACGATGCTCTGCACCGGCGGCAATATGGACCCCAGTATCTTTTGCCCCGTAAAACCCAGGAAAAAACCGGCTACAGCCTGATTGAAGGTTATTTCTGGCAGATGGCATTATTTATCCGGTATCTTTCCTGGCAGATTGCACCCGAGAGTTTGAACAGATTTTTGCGGGCGATCCTTCTTACCATCTTTTATTTTATGGGTATATGGGGGATGGTGGAATTGTTTAAGCGCGAAAGAAAATTGTTTATTTTTATGATGCTGATATTCTTCATGCTTACCTTTGCGATGGTAGGCTATTTGAATTTACGATTTTCTCCAAGCGATGCTAATCCCAAACATCAGGAACGAGAAGTCCGCGAGCGTGATTATTTCTTTCATACCTCGGATGTCTATTTTGGTCTTTTGATCGGTTTGGGCTTTTATGCCTTTGTAGAATGGTTGAAAAAAGAGACGAAGAATAACCGTTATGCCCAAACAGGTGCTTATGCAGGTATCATTGTCTTTGGCATAATCCCTTTCTTCACCAATTTACCTTTGAACAACCGCTACGGAAATTTTATCCCCAAGGATTATGGCATCAATATGCTCACTTCTTGTGATAAAAATGCCATTGTTTTCACCAATGGGGATAATGATACATTTCCATTATGGTTTGCCCAGGAAGTGTTAGGTTATAGAAGGGATGTCATCGTCGCCAATCTTTCGCTCATCAATACTGATTGGTATATCCGGCATTTGAAATACTGGGGAGCACCAATTACTTTCAGTGAGCATACCATAAACCGATTAACACCCCAGATGACGCCAGACCGCCGGATAATATATGTTAAGGATATAATGATCCGGCATATCATTGCAACCAATGCCGGTATCGAACTGAAAGACCGGGATTATTTCATCCCCCTTGATGAGTTCGCCCGAAAATATATGAAGAGTTATAAAGAGAAAAGGCCCATCTATTTTGCCTCCACCGTTTCTCCCGAAAATTATAAAGGGCTTGACCCTTATTTAAGACTGGAAGGGCTGGTCTATCGGGTGACCAGCGATAGTATGGATATGACTTACAATGTGGATATTGAAAAAACCCAAGACTATTTTTTCCGGCGCTTTCGTTACACCGGACTCTTTAAGCCGGAACATTATCCATTTCTTGCTCAAATCTTGGATAATTTTACTGAAAGAAAGAAACAGGGTGAATTCCCTGATTATTACGTAGCAAGGGATGAAAATACCGACCGGCTTTACACCAATTATGCTGCCGGATTATTCGGTTTAGGACTGGCGTTACAAGCCAAAGGCGATGTTACAGGGACGATAAATGCCTGGCGTTTTGCGATGATTTTTGAACCTGCCCAGCGCTTTCCTTTCGCATATAATCTTGGACTTCTTTATGCGCAGATCGGTATGCTGGATTCGGCGGATGCGATGTTTGCCCAGGTGAAAACCAATGATCCAGCGAATCTGATGCGCTTGGGCATGGTGTATCGTTCTCTGGGGCGGTATGAGAAGGCACTTGAATATTTCCAGTCGGTCGTCACTGCCCAACCCCGCAATGCCCAGGGTTATATGGCGCTCCTTGCTACATATCTTGATATGCATGATACAACCTCGGCGAAAAAGGTAATAAGACAATGGTTGATGATCAATCCGACCGATACCTCGGCACTTAACATGTTAAAAGAATTAGGAGGTTAGTATGGCAAAAGCAGTGGTTCTATATTCGGGCGGACTGGATTCAACACTAGCACTGGAACTGGTTAAATCATGGGGGATTACTGTTTATCCACTCCACCTGACCCACGAATTTCTGCCAGGCCGGGAATTACCCAAAATAGCAAAATTGAAAATAATTGATATTACGAAGGAGTTGATCGAAATCATCCGGTCCCCCAAATATGGCTTCGGAGAAAATCTCAATCCCTGTGTTGATTGTCGAATCTTGATGTTGAAGAAAGCAAAGGAGTATATGAAAGAAGTGAAGGCAGATTTTGTTGTGACCGGTGAAGTTCTGGATCAGCGACCTTTTTCCCAGCGGATGGAGATGCTCAATCTGGTTGCTAAGAAGGCAGAATTAGAAGGATTGGTGGTTCGCCCCTTGAGCGGCGGGCTTTTGCCTGAGACTCTTCCGGAGAAGAAAGGATGGATCAAACGGGAAAAACTGTTAAAGATTCAAGGGCGTTCCCGACGGCCCGCCCTTACTCTCGCTGAGCAGATGAATATAACGGAATTCCAGACGCCCAGTGGTGGTTGTCTTTTGACTGATCCTGGCTTTTCCCGCCGCCTGGCAGATTTGATGCGTTATCAGGAGAAGATCGCTCCGGAAGATATCGCATTATTAAAGATCGGACGCCATTTTCGGCTGGGACCGGAGGCGAAGCTGGTAGTGGGTCGGGAGGAAGAAGAGAACGAAAAGCTTAAAAAGTTTATGTCCCTGGCACAGTATCTGTTATATGTGCCGGATACCGGTAGTCCTTATGGATTGCTTTTGGGTAATAGGGATTTTATCAAATTATCCGCCCAGATCGTCGCCCGATACAGCGACAAAAAAACCGAACCCCAAGTTGAAGTCTGGTACAAAGAGAAGAGAAAAACGGGTAAAGTCAAGGTCGCTCCAATAAAAGACGAAGAATTAAATAATTACCGGATCGGTTAAATGGAAAGACTCTGGGCACCTTGGCGCATGGAGTATATCAAAAATCCGGGCAAGGAATGTTTTCTCTGTCGAGCATTAAATAATAAAGATCCCGAACAGGTTTTGATACTCGAAAGATGGGAATTTGGTTTCATCATCATGAACCGCTATCCCTATAATAATGGGCATCTGCTCATTGCACCTATCCGGCACATCGGACATGTAGAAATGCTAAATGACGAGGAGATAATCACCATTCATCGTCTCCTCACGCGGGCAATAATGGCACTAAATAAACTGATGCATCCCGAAGGGTTTAATATTGGCGTAAACCAGGGAAAGGTTGCGGGTGCCGGACTGGTTGATCATCTTCATTACCATCTCGTGCCGCGTTTCATGGGTGATACCAATTTTATGCCGGTGCTCGGTGATACAAAAGTGATATCCGAAGCTTTAGAAAAGACCTATCAACATCTTAAGCGAGAACTAAAGAGATTGGATTTTTTAAGTCAGTAATTGAATAATTTAGCGTGCAGGGTACTATAGGCGGTTTTCTTAAAAGAATAGGGAGAGGAGATAAGATTCGGTTTTTCCAATTAGAAAATATACTGATTTTGTTTATCTCCCTCACCGCTGGGCTCTTTTATCTATTTACTGTTGCTCCCACTTTATCCTTCTGGGATTGTGGAGAATTTATAACCTCTGCTTATACCCTTGCCATACCCCATCCGCCGGGAACCCCGTTTTATGTAGTTCTGGGCAGGGTATGGATAATGTTAATGGCACTTTTCTCCAGGATTCTACCTATCTCCAGAGAAGTGGGCTGGCATATGAATCTGCTGGCAATTTTCTTTTCCCTGGGATCGATTTATCTTGTCTATCGGATAATATTAAAGATATATAGTGTAAGCAAATCAGGGTTGAATAAAATCCAAATCTGGTCGGCATTTGTCGCCTGTTTAGGAATGCCATTTTATTTCTCAATATGGTGGAACGCGGTGGAGACCGAAGTCTATGCCCCGGCAAGTTTTTTCTTTTTATTGATAAATTATCTCGTCATCCTATGGTATGAGAGTATCAAAAAGAATCAACCAGAAAATCGTTATCTCCTTTTGGCCTTTTATCTTATCTTTCTGGCTACCGGCATTCATCTTGTGCCATTTTTGCTGGTAATTCCTACCTATATTTTTGTATATACAGTCAATCGGAAGTTTCTGAAGGACCGACTTTTCCTGCTACTGGGTATATTTCAGGTGGTATTATTTGCTTATCTGTTTTTACTGCCGGATAATCTTTTAATTCCAGCTGCAGTGATACTGATTTTGAGCCTTGGAGTCGGGATTGTGCTTTCATCAATTCCTCATACAACAAGAGAGAATTGGGTATTCTTCTGGGGTGGTATATTTCTCATCATTGCTGGAGTGAGCACGGAATTATATCTTCCGATGAGGTCCAAAGTGCTAACAGAATGCTATCGGAATGAAAAAATTACAGAGAGGTATCTCAACGGTGAAAATATTGCACCACGCATAAACATGAACGAACCCGGAAGAAGCCCCTCGGCTTTTTTTGGTGTTCTCCACCGTTCTCAGTATGGTATGCAGAAGATATTGCCCCGTCAGACCCAGGTTCGGGGGGCAAATCTATTTGAGGGTATTTACCATCAAATTGCCTTATACTTCCGTTATCTCTCATGGCAGATTGCACCAGAGTATTTAAATGGTGTCCTTAGATTGTTGCTCCTGGGTATCTTCTATCTTTTAATAATAAATGGCATAATAACACTGTTCCAAAAAGAACGAAAACTATTCATCTTCCTCGCCTTGATAATTTTCTTTGTTTCGATTGGCATCGTGGGTTATCTGAATCTAAAATTCTCGCCTTCAGACCCCAATCCCCATCATCAACCCCGAGAAGTCCGGGAGCGTGACTATTTCTTTCATACCAGTTTTCTCTATATGGGATTGCTCGTTGCTTTGGGTATTGCCGCTTTTTTGGAGCGGATAAAAAATTATAAAATCCAAAATGTTCTCATAACTCTTTTCTTACTCTATACCCTTTTGCCCGCCTTTTTCAATTATTCATTAAATAGCCGATATAAAAATTTTATTCCGCGCGATTATGGTTATAATCTACTGATGTCCTGTGCACCAGATGCGGTGCTTTTTACCAACGGTGATAATGATACATTCCCATTGTGGTTTGTGCAAGAAGTTCTGGGCATAAGACGCGATGTCATTGTCGCGAATCTTTCACTTCTCAACACCGACTGGTATATTCGGCAGTTGAAATCATGGGGAGTGCCGATAAGTTTTGATGAGCGGACCATCGAGGCAATCTGTGACCAGGGTTATTTTATTTCCGAGGATAAAAAAGTTATGTATGTGAAAGATATAATGATTCGTAATATCCTGGCGACAAATGGAGGAAGGAATTTACATCCCCAGGATTATTTAATAAAAAATCAAGATTTTGCCCAGAAATTTTTAAAAAACTACCAAGGTAAACGTCCGATTTACTTCTCCTCGACGGTTGATTATAATGACTATGCTGGTTTTGAACCTTATTTAAAGATTGAAGGAATTGTCTATAGGGTAACCGGTGATAGCATTCCCTTCCCTCAGCATATTGATCTCGAAAAGACCTGTGAATTATTTTATCGTGTCTATCGCTACACCGGGTTTTTTGCACCTCAAAGTTATCCAGTCCTGGCACAAATTCTTTACGATTTTGAGAAAAGAAAAAACGAAGGTGAGTTTTTTGGCTATGAAGTAATAAAGGATGAAAATACTTTAAATCTATACTACAACTACGGAATTGCCCTTATTTACTTAGGATTCCTCTTCCGGAATCAGGGCGATTTTGAAGCGACACTCAGGGCCTGGCGGCTGAGTCTGTTACTGGGATCGTTGGGCAAAGAAAGTTGGAAGCTTTACTACAACCTGGGTATGCTTTTCAATCAGTTGCGATTACCAGATTCGGCAGATGCCTATTTCCAGCGCATTGATAAAAAAGATGCACAACTATTTGCTCAGATTGGTGAATCCTTCCGGATGAACCAGGATTATCCACGGGCAATAAAATATTTCCATGAAGCCCGGCGGATTAATCCCCGCAATCCTTCGGCTTACAGCGGACTGATAGATACCTACCTGGATCTCAATGATACTGCTTCGGTATTAAAAACTCTTGAAGAATATCTCCTTTTCAACCCCAATGATACAAATGCTTTAATGCTTTTGAAGGTTTTAAAACATCATGATTAGTCTTGTTTCAAAATATTGGTGAGCGTCAGAAAATACTTTCTCACAATTTGTTTATTAGCGGTCGGAACCTTTGCATAGAATGTATCTACCTCGGCATGAATCTCCTTGTTCTTCTTATACGCCTCAAGGGACTGACGAAATATTTCTTTCTGGGCCTCCGGCACATTTGGGTCCTTTAACATCCTTTCAATTTCTGCTATCTGAGTTTTAATTTCAGTTTCGCTTTTCTGGAGTTCGGCTTTCATTGAATCGTAAATAATTGCGGCGTAGGCGAGCATCGTCTTGGCATAGGTGGGCCAGAATTCATTCCAACCCATGCCGGCTTCTCGCAATTTAGCCTCAAGGGCTGCCATTTGTCTATTTAAGGTACCCACCTCCTGGAGGGTGGTAAAGGCATCATCTGGACTAACATTGAGAAGGGATTCCTTACCTTCTTTATTTACAATTTCCACAAAGGTAGGTAATACCTTGAGGAATCTCTGGATTTCATTTTCTGTTAAAATTTCCAGAGCGATTTCTGGTTTAGACTGGACACTGCTGGGAGTTGGTTTTTGCGGACCACCACAGTATACCAGTAACATTGCGAGCATTGGCAGAAGCCTTTTCATTTTACCCCCTTTTTGATGACTATTATAGTTATTCACAATAAAAAGTCAATATTGTTGACAATAAAAAAAAATTAGTTATAATTTTGATGATGAAGATTATGGCGATTGATTATGGGAAAAAACGTGCCGGAATTGCACTCACCGATCCACTTGGAATAATTGCCCAACCTTTGCTTACCATCTCTTATAAATCGGAACGCGAACTCATCCAACGACTTAAGTGTCTCTGCGCGGAAAATAATGTGGGTTTGATTTTGGTCGGTAATCCCCATCGGGCAGATGGGAGTGCGAGTGAAATGTCGGAAGAGGTAAAGCGATTTGCCAGAAAATTGAAAAAGGTTTTGGCGATCGATGTGCAATTCTGGGATGAACGTTATACCAGTAAACTCGCCCAGGGTTTTCTGAAGGAATATGGGATAAAAAGCAAAGATCTGGACCGGATTGCAGCTTCCTTGATGCTGGAAGAGTATCTTCGTTGGAAAGGAAATGTAAATAGCAAATGTTGAGATATGAAAAAATCTTTTTTTATTTTCATTTTCTTTTTAGTCCTTTTTCTCGGCTGGCTCCAGCCTTTTAATTTTAAAGAACAGACGGTTGAAATCCCCAAACATGCATCTGCCCGAGATGTGGCTGCGATCTTGTCCCGCAATCATATTCTCATTAATCCCTATGAATTTCTTTTCTGGCTGAAAGTTCTAAAAAAAGAAAATCGCCTCCGCTCCGGTAAACACCGGTTGTCCGTTTATAAAAATCCCTTGTATGTAATAAACAAACTTACCCGCGGCGGGCAGACGGATATTTTAGTGACCATCCCTGAGGGATTGATTGTGGCGGAAGTCGCGCAGATTTTGTATTCCAAGAATGTGATTTCAAACGAAAGGGATTTTTGTACATTGTGCTACGACCGGAATTTTATAAAAAATCTGGGCTTCAATCTTCCTTCGCTGGAAGGCTATCTATTTCCGGATACTTACTCTTTTGAAGAAAACTCCGAACCAGCAACGGTGATAAAGAAGATGCTGGAGAATTTAAGAATGAAGTTGAAACATATTACTCCTGTACCCATCGAATCCCTCCATAATACAATAATCCTTGCCTCTTTGGTGGAAAAAGAAGCGAAGCACGATGAGGAAAGGCCAATCATCGCCCGGGTTTTTCTTAACCGCCTTAAATTAAATCGTCCGTTGGAATCCTGCGCGACGGTAATCTATGCATTTAAGTTGCTAAATCCTGATACCGTGATTACTTATCTCCGGGAAAAAGACCTGAAAATACCATCCCCCTACAATACCTATCTCAATAATGGACTACCCCCGGGACCGATCTGTTCGCCCGGTATCAATTCCATCAAGGCAGTGCTAAATCCTGCGGATGTGGACTATCTTTATTTCGTGGCACGTGGTGACGGATATCATCATTTTTCTAAGACCTATCGGGAACATCTCCAGGCAATGGAGTATTACAATGCTAAGAAGTGAGTTTGAAGAAGTAGTTATCGCTCAATCACCATATTATGAGAAGTTGAAAAAAACTTATCGGGATCCATTAAATTTCAAACGCTATTTACAGATTTTAAAGAAGATCTCAAATGACCCGATTCTCAACTATTTTGAAAATAAAGAAGGTAAAGAAATCGTCTTTTTGGGGCGAAAGATTTTTGCCCTGCAGGAGGAATTTGTTAGTAATTATTTGGATTTTTTAAATGACGAATCATTGATCGGAAAATGGGACGAGTTTTTTGAACGCTATAGTAATACAATCTTTGAGATCTACAAAAAATTTACCCAGCTTGATCCTTACCGGATTTTTGTCTTTGAAATTGTTAATCGAAAATTGCTCCGGGATACACTCACCCGCGAAACCGCAGCAAGAAGCCTTGAGGAAAAAGCCTACATTGCCGAAAGGGTTGGTATCGTGGTAAACCAACTTTTCAATTATATCCGACGATCACTCACCCGTAATGTCCTGGTCCAGGATAGATTGATATGCGATTCCTATGAATTAATTCCGCTTTTTCCGAGAGGAACAAGGATAGAAATCACCCGAATGATGGCACGCTGGATTTTTAAAAAAGGATTACCTGAACCTTTATTCACTGCCTTGCTTAAAAACTTCCTGAATATCAGCTATACCGAGGGGATGCAGGATATTATTAAAAATATCAAAACTCTCGGCAAGTCTTTGACCCGCGAAAAAATCATTGAATTGTTAAATGCCAATTTCTTCTTCCCGGACGAAGAAAGCACCTTTAAGGTGATCGCTGCTATCCAGAGTACAGCCCAGGGGTTATACGAAGAGGTGCAGAAGAAGAAAGCGTTGCTTGAGAAACAGCTTGAGGAACTGGAGAATAAAGCTATCCAATTAAACACCGAATTGAGTGCTGAATTGGTAAATATCGTCCGCAATTTTTCTACTGAAGAACGTTTGGAGACTGAAATAAAAAAATTGAAACGAAATTTGCTCGCGCTCGGGTATGATATCCGACACCTGCGGATTGAATTGCAGGATTACCAAAAGCAGGAGGTAGAGATTGAGGCTTTGTTAAAATTGAAAACCGCGGATTTTTATAAGTTTATCATGCGTAATGAGTGGGATCCCTATTTACTCTTCGTCATCGGCGAAAAGAAACCTTTAGACGAGGAAACCTTGCAGAATATAGTCAAAGAGGTCAGCAATGAACTGAGAGGCAATAAAGAATATGCTAATCTGCTTAATGAATTACGGTTACCGGGTTTTCTGAAAGAGCGGTATAATACTGCCGAGCTCATGAGACGTTTTGATACTGTAATCAAAGAATTGTTTGTTCCCTTTTTGAAAACATTGCTCATCGAGGAATTGGTAGATTATTATCCCCGGGTGACCGGCACCACCTCTGATGAGAATGTCCGCTATCTTGCCGAGGAGGCTTTAAAAGGCAATATTACATTGGTGGAGAAGGAGATAAAGACCGCCCCCCGGGTTGAAACAAAACCCGAATTGAGTGTGAATCGGTATCGGAATTTAATTTCAGTGCTCACCTATGACATTCGTGGTTCAACATTTATGGGGACCAAGTTGCAGAATGCCGAAAAGGAGAATGAGATAAGAAATCTTTTCCAGGAGACGATGCTGGGGGTAGTGGAAAAATTTGGAGGTTTGCCAATAAAGGATACCGGTGACGGCGGTATCATCCTTTTCGCTCACAACACTTTTGAGATCAGAAACCAAAAAACAAGAATTCCCCAGCCAGGCAGTGTCATCAATGCGGTGCGCTGTGGATTAGAGATGGTGAAAGAGTCAATAAATTTTGTCCAGGAGAATATTGAGCATTACAAGGATTGGTTTAAAGAAGCAGAAGACCGCAAAATTGATTTTGAAGGTATTACCTATGCTACCCTGCCCCCAGCATACCAGTCGATATTCCAGATCGGGGTAGGGATCGCCTCAGGTGAGTACCCAAAAGAAGTATACCTTGACCGGAATGCCTTCGGAGAACTTGATCTCACTGGAATGTTGGTCCGGGAATCCAACTTTTATTCGAAAATCAAAAGTCGAGAAAAATCGACGGTGATCTGTGATGATGCTACGGTTTTTAATCTGCTTTTAAATGTTGATAAATTTTCTTTTTTAAGTGATAGTGGTGTGAAACTGACTGCAGAGACAAGCGATATCGAGCAAGAACTGGAATACTGGATAAATCAGAGAATTTCGCGCCGCGGCTTCATTGTTGATTTTTACCGGATTTTTATTTCCAAAATCGGGGAAGAGATATATCATCCCGGAAATTTGCGGATTCTCCTTGGAGTTTATGATATTGCAATAGACGAGACTGGTGAGATAAAGGATGGAAAAGGGGGAAGGGGTAAATTTCTTTTTGAACTATCTTACGAGGGACCGAAATGAATATCAATATCGTCGGTTTGCATAACTATCTGGAAGAAGAGAGTGAATATTTAAAAGCCCTTAAAGAAAGATACATTGATAAAACCCGCTTTCAACGATTGATCCAAAATATTAAAGAAGGGCTTACCCTACTGGAGTTCCCAAACGAGATAATAAAGCTATTTGAGAATTTGGATTTGTTCTACCTCTGGCTTGGTGGTTCCATCAATCTTTATAAAGGTTATGAATGGGCACTCTATATAGCCCATAAAAAGACTAATATCCCGATACCTGTGGGATTGACAGAGAAGTGTCCAGCCGGGCTCATTTCATTAATAGATAAAAATAAACCCTATCGGGTTCTTTATGATTTCGTTCCGGAACTGAAAGAGTATTCTTTGTCCTGCGATATCTTCTTGATAATCCACAAATCCTTTTTGAATACTCGTTTGGAGTCCTTGCTCCCGAATTTTTTATCAGACTTAGAGCGAATGAAATTTAAGACCTTCAGCGAAGCCCTGGAGAAAATACCAAAAGTTTATCTTGATTATCTATCGGAACCTTCCCTCCAGAAAGTTTTTAAGAAAATCTGGGCAATGCTTCAGCGGGACCGGGAAAGGATTCTTGAAGAATTAAAGAGCATTGAACTCTATGAGGAGCGATTGAAAGAGCAGATTATGGTACTCAATTCCGAAACCCATGCTGGATTGAAAGATATCCTTGAGAATCAGGTTAGCAAGGGTGTGGATTTTAATATCATAACCCAGAAGACTTCCAACCTTTTCTCACGGATGATAAGATTGTTTCTGGGTAACATCTCCCATCTGGAGGATTATGAAATAAGAAAACGCGAATTGCAAAAGTCATTATATGAGGAAGAAACAGTCAAAGCCCTGATTGAACAGCGGACTTTGGATAAGAAGAAATCGCTGGAGGAGATATTTGATGAATATATCTTTGCGCAAAAGTTTGGTCCCCTGACTCCGCAGGAAGAGAAAATTTTTGCCCGGAATGTGATCGCCCATTTTGAAGAACTTCACCGCCAGAAGAGCAGGGATTTACCGTTGCTGGCAAGATTTGAGAAAAAGGGTTTGCTGGGGGTGGAACTGGATATCAATGCTGTCAAGGATACCTACTTTCTTTTCATGAAAAAAGAACTCATTCCGGTTTACATCAGCAATTGTTTGTATGAAATTGTTAATGTCTTGCCACCACCGGAGAAAGAATCAAAGAAGGTAGTCAAGGATATTGCCAACCTTACTTACTTTCTGCTGGAAGGGAAGGAGATTTTAATCCCACGCAAAGCCAATGATGCAATTCCGGAAGTCGTAAAAAATTATTTTGAGCAGTATCGCAAAACGATTACGGTGCTGGTTTATGATATCCGTGGTTCATCTTATATGGGCATAAAATTGCATAATGCATTAAAAGAGCAGCGGATAAAGTACAAATTTGCCAAAGAGATGGCGGGAGTGGGTCGGGCATACGGTGGATTTCTTTTGAAAGATACCGGTGATGGTGGTATCATATGGTTTGCAGAGAATTCCGATAGCCTTTACAACCATCTTTACACCGAATCCACTACCGGTAAAGGGATCAACCTGCGCTATTCGATATTTTCGGGTACCGAACTGGAATTGATCCCGGCGTTAGATGCTGCAAAGAGGGCAATTCTATGTGCCCGGGAGATGGTGCTCAAGGCTGAGGAGTTTATCAAAGCCAATTTTGTGCATTATCGTGACTGGTTTGCGACAGTGGCGGAGCGGACGATGGAGATAGATGGGGTTACCTATGCCTTATTGCCTCCGGAGTTTAAAAGTCTCTTTCGCATCGGAATCGGTATCGCATCTGGTTTACCAGAAAAGGATGTGGTTCTTTCGGCAAACTCCTACGGTGATCCGGACCTTGTGGGACCGATCCTCGCTGATGCCCACCTTTATTCCATGGAACGCCAGCCCGGCCGTTCTGTGATCATCATCGATTTACCGACTTTTACCAACTTCATGCTCAATACCGAATGTTTTGAGTTTCCTATTGAAGAGTCATCTTTTGAGAAATATTTACGCATCCTTAACGATGTGCGCAAGTTGCCCCATGGTTACCGTTATCCTGAACTGAAGATATCCATCGTCCCCCGAGGTGTCCATATTCTGGAAGAACTGGACAAGAAAAAGGCATTGACCGAATTAAAATCGGGCAATTTTATTTTAGATGAAAACGGAATAATCTATAACGAGGATAAGTTGAAATCTAAACCAATCTATGAGATAATTCCCTTGCAATGAAAATTTTAGTGTATCAACCAGAACTTGGGGATAAAGAAAAAATTTTAGCATGCCTGAAAAAACTCCAGTTTGATGTAGCATGCGTGAAGAATGCGGCGGCAATAATGTCGTTAGTAAAAAAAGAACAAGTAGATATCCTCGTCGTTCCCGCGCATGCCCGGAAGGTGATAAAGACTCTCGACAGGATAAATGCAAACATTCCAATCATTTTGACTTTGTCCCAAAAAGATAGCCTCCGCTATGAAAATATTGTAGTTCCAGATACGATTGGTATAATGAGACCACCTTATTCTTTTAGTACTTTTAAAAAATTGATTGCCAAGGCTGTTGTGCGCCGCAAACAATATCTTTCTAACATCAAGACCCTCGAATCCCTCAAAAAGAAAATCAAGGAGATGGAAACCTTAAATGAAATCGTCCGGGCAATCAACTCATCGCTCGAACCCAAAGAGATCCTGAAGATAATCATGGAGAAGACGGCCGATTTTATCAAAGCCGAGGGCTGGTCAATTTTGCTCATTGATAAAGCACGCCAGGAACTGGTTTTTGAGGCTGCTGCTGGGGCTGCGGGTGAAAAATTGATCGGGATGAGGTTGAAGATTAATCAGGGTGTCGCGGGCTGGGTTGCCCGAACAGGCAGATCATTAATTGTAGAGGATGTGACCAAAGATTCACGATTTTATGATGGCATCGATAAGCAGACTAAATTTACCACCAAATCCATCCTCTGCGTCCCGATGAAAAGCCGGGATGAGATAATTGGGGTGGTGGAAGTGATTAACAAAATTGGGGGTGAACCTTTCACGAAGGATGACCTCGCAATATTTGAGAATCTTGTTCAGCATGTGACCATTGCCCTGCGCAATGCCCAGATGTATCGGAAGATGGAAGAGACCACCATTACTGATGACCTCACAAAGTTATACAACACTCGTTACTGCAACCAGGTGCTCGATGAATTGATCAAACAGCGCCTGAAAACCAAGGCGAAGATTTCTTTGATTTTCTTTGATGTTGATTTCTTTAAACTCGTTGATGATAATTATGGACATCTGGTGGGAAGTGAAACTTTAAGACTCATTGGGGAAAGGGCAAAGAGTGTGATTCGGGAACGGGATATTGCAGTTCGGTACGGCGGAGATGAATATATCATTATTCTTCCGGATGCCGACAAGCCCACCGCTGCGATCATTGCCGAACGGATTAGAAAGGCGATTGAAGAAAAACCATTTCCGGCGCAGGAGGGAAAATATTTCAATATCACCGTCACCCTGGGGGTTGCCACTTTTCCTGAAGATGCCCTGACCCGGGATGAATTGATTGGCAAGGCAGATAAGGCAATGTACGAAGGAAAACTTTCTGGTCGGAATAAGGTGGTGGTGGTTTAATATGGTATTGACATTTTTAGGGATTTCCATATAATATACTATGGTTAAGATTCGGTTAACGCGCATGGGTAGGCACAATTCTCCTTTTTACCGAATTGTGGCTATAGATTCCCGAAAGGCAAGAGATGGTGAATACATAGAGAACCTTGGTTATTACGATCCCAGAACCAAAAATCTGCAATTAAAACGGGATCGCGTTGAGTACTGGTTAGCTAAGGGAGCTAAGCCTACCGATACGGTGGCTAAGTTAATTTCTAAAGCAAAAGGAGGTTCATCATGAAAGAGCTTATAGAATATATTGTTAAAGGGCTTGTGGATAATCCCGATAAAGTCAGCATCAAAGAGGTTGCTGGCGAAAAAAGCATAATATATGAACTTAGAGTCGGCGAAGGTGATCTTGGCAAGGTTATCGGTAAAGAAGGGAGAACGGCGAAGGCAATTCGCACAATCATCACCGCCGCTGCCATGAAACAGGGAAAACGCGCGGTATTAGAGATCATCGAATAATGAATCTTTGCCACTCTTGCCTTTTTAATCGGAAGGGGTGCTCGGGGAGACCGAAATCTCCCTGATACCCCTTCTTTTTGTAAATCAAATACCCAACGGCTTCTAACATGGAATTCCAGATCATCTCGGTCCTACCCGAATATTTTAAAGGTCCGCTGAATTGCGGGACATTGCGGATTGCTCAGGAAAAAGGGTTGATCAAGATAAAGATTGTCAATCCCCGGGATTTTACTACTGATGGAGTTGTGGACGATTACCAATTTGGCGGCGGCGCCGGAATGGTGTTAAAACTGGAACCGCTGTTAAAGGCGATAGATTCAATCAGAACCGAAAAATCTTTTATCATTTATTTCACTCCTACCGGTAGGTTGCTAACCCAAGATTATGTTAAAACCTTGGTGGAAAAAGAAAATTTCATTTTTATCTGTGGGCGTTATAAGGGGATTGACGAACGATTGGGCAGGCTGATACCCGGTGAAGAAATATCCATCGGTGATTATATTTTATCCGGCGGGGAAGCAGCAGCCCTTGTACTCATGGAGGCGATTACCCGGCTCCTGCCCGGAGTTTTAAGCCATATTGATTCGGCAAAAGAAGATTCTTTACAGAATGGACTTTTAGCCGCTCCGGTCTATACCCGTCCGGCAAATTTTAAACATCTGGCGGTTCCTGAGACATTGCTGAGCGGGAATCATCAGGCAATCGCCCGTTGGCGGCGTAAGAAGGCTATTGAGTTGACGCTGCAAAAAAGGCCGGAATTGCTCGGGGAAGTGATATTTTCCAAGGATGATCTTGATATATTACTGGAGGTGTTAAATGACGAAAAAATATGATATTAGACCTGGGGATTTGGTAAAGGTTTATGTAAAGGTTGTAGAAGGTGATAAAACTCGAATTTCGCCTTTCCAGGGAGTGGTGATACAAATAAAAGGGAGTGGGGAGAGCAAGACCTTTGTGGTCCGGAAGGTCTCCGCCGGCGTTGGGGTGGAAAGGATATTTCCTTTGTATTCACCGATGATTGCCGATATTGAGATTAAGCGTCGGGGCAAAGTGCGCCGCGCACGGCTTACTTATTTGCGCAATAAAAAGGTGAAAAAATTAAAGACCCAGGCTGTTGTCACACCATCTCCGGAAGCGGGGGTAACAGCCGAAGAGAAGAAAGTTGAATCCGAGGGTTGATAAAAAATTTTGGGAAGATTTTGAGTTGGTGGCAGGCTGTGATGAAGCCGGCAGGGGACCACTTGCAGGGCCAGTGGTTGCCGCGGCGGTAATTCTACCAAAATTTTTTTTCCATCCGGAGATCGATGATTCCAAAAAACTCACACCCCAAAAAAGAGAAAAACTTTTTTATTTGATTCAGAGATCGGCAGTCAGTTTTGCTTTCGGCATCGTGCCGCCGGAAATAATTGATGAAATAAACATCCTGCAGGCAACAAAATTGGCAATGCGGGAGGCGATAAATGGATTGCGACCCCAACCAGAAGTGGTTTTGATCGATGCCTTAGAATTAGAAGGACTGGAGATAGCCCAATATTCTATTATCCGGGGTGATCGTTTGAGTATCAGCATTGCTGCGGCTTCGATTCTGGCAAAGGTAAAACGGGATATGATAATGCTGGAATATCATCGACAGTACCCTTGGTATGGATTTGACAAAAATAAAGGTTATCCCACCTCTTACCATCGGCAATGTCTCCGAAAATATGGACCCTCGCCCATTCACCGCAAGAGTTTTAGATTATCCGATGCTAAATAAAATCCAATTAGGCAAAAAGGGTGAAGAACTCGCCCGGTCTTTTTTAAACAAAAGAGGTTTCAATATCGTGGATCACAATTTTCGCTGTCGTTATGGAGAGATCGATCTGGTTTTAAGAAAAGATAAATCCTACCACTTTGTGGAAGTGAAATACCGGCGCACCCTGGAATATGGGTTGCCTCAGGAATCGGTCAATAAGAGAAAACAGAAAAAGATCCAGAATGTTGCCCTTTTGTGGTTGAAGAAAAGGCACCTGCCTATGGATAGCGAAATCCACTTTGATGTCTTAGCAATAAGTCAGAGTATCCAGGGCATTGAATACGAATATATTGAAGATGCATTTTAAATCGGCGCCTGTAGCTCAAGAGGATAGAGCGGCGGGCTTCGAACCCGCAGGCTGGGGGTTCAATTCCCCCCAGGCGCGTTTTAGCACCATCATTGACAATCTTCTTATATTGACTAAAATTTCATAGTGGAGGTTTCCATGAAAAGGCGAGAATTTCTAAAGATACTTTTGGGGAGCACCGCAGGTGCACTTTTCAACCGGACATTCAGCAAATCCCTCTTATCTGCCCTAACCACATCCCGCTATTTACCACCACCGCAGATTAACAATTTCTCTGCTGAGATTGTATTGAACAGCCGTCGCTCCTATCATAGCGGCTATACCAGCACCCTCTCGGACCAGATACTTGCTAATATTTTGTGGGCCGCTTCGCGCGCTCCATTGATTGGTACCGATAGAATTATTTATGTTGCCCGCAGCGACAATGTCTATCGCTATGACCCTAGTATTCATGATCTCATCCTTCATTTGTCCGGTAATCACAAATCCGAAGCGAATGCAGCTTTTGAAGTCGGAATCGCCAGTGATATTCCTGAAGATGCAGGCACCGCCATTCAATATGCACTCCTTGCTTCTATTTCTTTCTGGAACACCAATACCAATCAACCCGCCAGTTGCCCAAAAGAGAGTGCAACAACCAATGCAAATAGTACCTGGAATCCAGCCCTAACTGTTCAGATGGTCAATGTTTATGGATTGATGAGTTCGGTAAGTGGAATAACTTCAGAATGCGTCGCCCATTCTTCAAATGGTTCTTTACCTGACCCGAATACCAATGGCACGGTGATACTTGAAAATGCCTTGGCAAATCTGAAGTATGGAAATCTATTTAGTGATACCGAGCTGAATCTTAATCAATTATCCCAGCTTGCCTGGGCATCGTATGGCAACACACCGCATATGACATCTAATAATCGTGCAGGTATTACGGTTCCGTCTGCTGTAGCAAATTATTATCTCACAGGCAGGATATATATTGTTCGCTCGGTGGGTGTTGAAAGATACCATATCCGACTCCCTTCAGGAAGTGCAAGTTCTCGTGACCATCGGATTGAAAGGGTAACGGATGGTGATAGAAGACCCCAGCTTAGAAGTGCAATTCCACGATTACCTCAGACCGCGCCAAATTATTTTGTCTATTGTGCTACGACTGCGAGTAGATATCAATTACTTGAAGCGGGTTTTGCCGGGGCGAGTGCTCTTTTACAGGCAACATGTATAAATCTACAGGGTTATTTTACTGCAAACTTCTCTTCAAGTGAGCGGACTGCTATCATAAATGCCCTTGGCATACCGACGACCGATCTGCCATTATTTATATTTTCTGCAGGGCAGGAGTATGTGGGGATAAAGGAGCAGGAATCAAAAACTCAAGGAATTCTTTCGTTAAATCCGAATCCCTTTCGTGATAAAGTTAAAATCCATTATCAATTGAATAATAGCTCAAGGGTGAATATTGCAATTTATGATACATCAGGTAATCTTGTAAAAAATCTGCATAATGATTTTCAGCCTGCTGGTAAATATACAATCTTCTGGGATGGAAAAAATCAAAGCGGTAAAAAGATTCCCAGCGGGGTTTATTTTATAATATTGAATGCGGGAGAAAAAATCTATAAAGAAAAACTGACGAAGATATAAAATAGTTTTATTTTACTATTCCCATTATAATCCTTTGTGAGCGCTTCGGTATGTATAAAATCCTATTATGTTAATAATTCTTAAGAAGTGTGATGAAGAAGGATTTGATTAAATTGGATACCTTTTCCTCAACCTATTTTCTTTAATGCCTCTTCGGCATACCTTCGCACATCACTATCTTCATCTTTAAGTGCTGCAATTAGCGGTTCTACGGCACGGTTATCGCCTATTTTGCCCAATGCCTCTGCGGCATACCTTCGCACATAACTATCTTCATCTTTAAGATCTGCAATGAATCTTTCTGAGGCATCATAGATTGAATCATATTCTTCAAATATTTCTATGTAATCATGCATAACCTACCTCCTCTTTCTCTAAGTTATTTCTTTTGAAGGGAAAAAGAATTCGGTGGGATGATTTCAATAAAGTTTGATCGTGTCCCCATTTTCACAGAAATTGATACCTCCCTTACGTAACCGTTGCCAATTATATCTATTTATACAACCCTGTCAATAGTATTTACAAAAAGGTAAAGAGCCCTGTATTCATAGTTGAAAACACACTCTATGAACGTTCTGTGTAAGGGGGATGCGGGGTCAAATCTTTGCATTACACATTAACAAGTAGCAGAAGCAGTCGTTGATTTTCAATCTTCAATCTTCAGGGTAGGTGATAAATTTTTTCACATTTTGTAAAAATGGAATAGGTTTTTATTGTCAAAACGCGAATTCATTAAAAATGATGCGATAATGTATTATAATCAATTATTGCTCCAGAGTTTGCTATTATATATCTATTCCATAATTTCAGAATTATGGAATAATTGAATGTTAGAATATAATATTTATAAAATGAGGGGAGTCAAATTTCAGAGGTCACCGCAAGCGGACGAGTAATGGGTTTGAATATCCCTTGATTTTTTGATAATTATGAGTAAAATTAGACAAGAAGGAGGTTGAATTGAAGAAGGCTTTTTGCCTTGTCTTAATTGCTTTATTTACATTTCCATTAATCCTTTTTGCGGGTGTGGAATGGGAGGCACAGACAATAACGAAAACAAAAGATAAAGAATCAAAGATTATTATAAAGGGTTATGCCCAGAAAGGCAATGTGCGCGAGGAATTTGTTGAGGTTTCAGAAAAGGAAAATCCCCTCATGAAGGGAGGAATGTACTGGCTTTATCTGTCCGATAAAAATGAGATATATATTGTTGACCCCGAGAATAAAGAATATTATGTAATGAATATAGATTCCGTTTCCGGGCTTATGAGCGCTGTTAATAGGTTTGTCAAATTTACTATTTCCAATCCGAAGATTGAAATGCAGGAACTTGGAACAGAGAATATTTTGGGTGTTGATTGTAAACATTTTAAAATTAATCTTTCCTATGATATGGAAACGAAGATAATGGTTATGAAGGTGAAGACACACAATGAAGAATCAAGGGAATTGTGGACGACAACAAATCACCTTGAAGATATTTCGTTGAATTTCACTAAAAAATCTATATCTACAGGGATCGCCGATCTTGATTCATTGATTCGCAAGGAAAAAGATTTGTTTGCTAATCTGGGATTTGTATTGAAATCGTTCGTTGCTTCAAAGACATTTGATGCAAAAGGGAAAATTGTTTCAGAAACGACTACCGAAACAGTGATAGAAAAATTGGCAGAAAAAAATTTGAGCGAAGAACTTTTTAAGATTCCTTCAGATTATAAAAAGATTGAGTTCAAAGTGAACTTAGAAAATGAAGAATAATCAGATAAAAAAAATTAAAAGTGGAGGCAATATGAAGAAATTATTGATTTTAATCTTATTGCCGATAATTTTTGTTTTCGCACAGAATGAATTACCCCTAAAGACATTCTTTGGGCTTCAGACCGGAATCAATCATTCAAATTTTGACCCGGATGATGGTGCAGGAAATTATTCAGGATTGGGATTTCAAATAGGGCTTGGTATGGGAATGGAATTCTCACAACTATTTGGCATCCAGATAACACCAATGTTCAAGACGACCGCCTTTGATAGAACCGTATTAAATATTGAGATGGGTGCTGATTACAACAATTTTTATCTTCCCATTGTATTCCAGTTGAAAGCAGGAATGCTACCGGTTGCCCCATATCTTGGTCTGGGTTTTGCAGGGAATTTTCAACTTGGTGGAACCGCGTATATTGGTTCTATAAAAAACAGTATAGATGACCTTGAGAATGATTTTTTGTTTCTCTTTTCATTCGGCACAGATTTTAAACTGGTAAAGGCAAAGATTACTCCTGAGTTTTCTTTTAATTATAATCTTACTGCCGATGACCCGGATACCCAGAATCGTTCTGAAAACAATTACGATTTTCATTTCTCATTAGGGATTTTTTATACTCCATAAATGCATGAGTATGGCATAGATGTCGGTTCGGTGAGTATCAAGATTGCCCATTTTTACCAGGGCAATCTAATAAAGACCGACTATTTAATCCATCACGGCCGACCCTATAACCTTTTGTTTGATATCCTTAAAGAGATAAAAGAAGACGCCCGGATTGTCTTCACTGGCAGCATTCCCCGGTCAGTAGCAGAAAACCTCGGGATTGTACGGGTGAACGAGGTAGAGGCAATTGTGAAGGGGTTGAGATATTTAGGAGTGGAGTTTAAATCGGTGATAGAAATCGGTGGAATCAATTCCAAATTCATCACTATTAATGATGGCTCATTTGATTTTTCGGCTAATCCTCTTTGTGCGGCTGGTGCTGGTATCTTTTTAGACCAGCAGGCACAGCGTCTTTCCATCCCGGTAGAAGAATTCGGTACCTATGCGACTGCTGCCAAAAGACCAGCAAGGATTGCGGGCCGTTGTTCGGTCTTTGCCAAGAGTGATATGATTCATCTACAGCAGATTGGGACACCGGTTGAAGATTTGATTGCCGGGCTCTGTTATGCCCTGGCACGGAATTTCAAGAGTGCCATTGTACGGGGGAAAAGGATCATCCCTCCTGTGGCATTCATCGGGGGTGTGGCAGCGAATAAAGGCATTTTTAAAGCGCTGTGCGCAGTGCTGCATCTTCGAGAATCAGATTTAATCATTCCAAAACATTATCAGGCGATTGCGGCGATCGGGGCGGTGTATGCGGCGCGAGGATTTACCAGCACCTCTAAATTAACCGAGCTTGAGAATCTAAAAAAGTGGCTTGATCAACCTCCCACGATAAATCGGTTGCCACCTCTTGATGGACGAAAAGACTGGCGGCCTTCCATTATCGTTCATCCACCTTCGACGAAGACCGAGGCTTATTTGGGGATTGATGTCGGTTCTATCTCCACGAACCTGGTGTTAATAGATAAATCCGGCCGGGTTCTCGCCCGCAAATATCTGTGGACGAAAGGTCGACCGATTGATACCGTGCTTAAAGGATTAGCGGAACTTAAGGAAGAGATTGGTGCTAAGGTGGAGATAATTGGTGCAGGGACCACTGGCTCGGGCCGGTATCTCATCGGCACTCTCATCGGTGCTGACATAATCAAAAACGAAATCTCTGCCCAGGCCCGGGCAGCAATTGAGATTATACCAGAAGTGGATACCATATTTGAAATTGGCGGACAGGATTCAAAGTATATAAGCATTGAAAATAAGACGATTGTGGATTTCGAGATGAATAAGGTCTGTGCTGCTGGTACCGGGTCATTTCTTGAAGAACAAGCCCAAATTTTGGGTGTGCAGATTGAAGAATTCGGTGACCGGGCCCTGGAGGCAAAATCGCCGATCAATCTCGGCGAACGCTGCACGGTGTTTATAGGTTCTGAGGTATTCCACTATCAGAACAATCTCGCGGAAAGAGAGAATCTCCTGGCCGGGCTCGGCTATTCCACTGTCTTTAACTACCTCAACCGGGTCGTGGGAAACAAGAAGATTGGTGAGCATATTGTCTTTCAAGGTGGGGTTGCTGCTAACAAAGCTGTGGTGTCGGCGTTTGAAGAAGTATTAAAGAGAAAAATCATTGTTCCACCCAATCACGATGTCACCGGTGCGATTGGCATTGCTTTAATTGTGCGCGATTCTGAAATCAAAAAGACTCGTTTCAAAGGTTTTGATTTAGTAAAGAGATCCTACCAGACTGAGACCTTTGTTTGCCGTCACTGCAGCAATGAATGTGAAGTGAACCGGATTAAACTGGAAGGTGAAAAACCGCTATTTTATGGGGGAAGATGCGAACGGTATGAAGAGCGGGAACGAATGGCTACAGGTGAAGTATTCGATCTTTACAAAATGCGTAATGACTTATTCTTTAAAACTGAAAACGGGGAAGGGATTCCTATTGGCCTGCCCCGGGGGCTCGCTATTTATGAACTCTTTCCATTTTTCTATAAACTTCTCCGGGAACTCGGTTTTAAACCGATCCTCTCGGAAGTGACCAATCGGCAGACCGTTGAGGCAGGCACTGCCCGGGCGGTTGCTGACACTTGCTTCCCGGTCAAGGTCTGCCTTGGTCATATTGAGGAGTTGCTCAAAAAGGGAATAAAGAAAATTTTTGTGCCCAGCATTATCACCATGAAACCAAATAATAAATGTTTTACCCGAAGTTTTGTTTGTCCTTATGTTCAATCATTCCCTTATCAGGCGCGGGCAATCTTTGGTAAGGAAGTTGAGATATATGCACCCGTCATCTATTTTGACCGAGATTTTTCCGCACTCCAAGCCGGGTTGGTCGGATTTGCAAAAAAATTTGGGAAGAGTAAAAAACAGGTTACCTTGGCAATCAAAAAGGCACTTGATTACCACACGCAAGTACAAAGAGAGATAACAAAAAAGGCCAAGGAGATTTTAAATGGATACCACGGCACCATTTTTCTAATCTGTTCTCGTCCGTATAACGGTTACGATGAGGGTTTAAATCTTCAATTGATCCAGAAGATTCGCAATCTTGGTGTGCTACCTGTTCCTCTTGATTTTGTGGAATTGGATTACCAATTTTTAAAAGAGGACTTCTTTAATATGTACTGGCATTATGGTCAGAAGATTTTGAGTGCCGCCAAAGTGATTGCAGAAAAAGAGCATGTTTATCCTGTCTATCTTTCCAACTTCGCCTGTGGTCCGGATTCATTTTTGATTAATTTTTTAAAGGAGAAGATAGATAAAAAACCGATGCTTGTGCTGGAACTGGACGAACATTCTGGAGATGCTGGTTTCATCACCCGTCTTGAGGCGTTCGTAGATAGTATCAAAGGAATCATCCCGCGGACCGTGCCTCAGAAGATAAATGTTAAAAGTTCTTTAAAAAAAGAGAAAAAAATTTATATCCCGGATATGTGCGACGGCGCCCGAGTGCTCTGCAGTGCCATGCGATTTGCCGGAATTGATGCCGAGGTAATGACACCTCCGGATGAAGAATCAATAATGCTCGGTCGACGGTTCACTAGCGGTCGGGAATGCCTGCCCGCAATAATTACTGCTGGGGATATGTTGAAAAAGATAAAAACCCCAGACTTTCAGCCTGATAACGCTTCATTCTTTATGGCCCAAGGTTCTGGCCCCTGTCGCTTCGGACAATATTACAAACTCCATCGAATTATTCTTGATAAATTGGGATTGAAAGATGTTCCTATCTATGCACCGAATCAGGGACCGAGCCTTTTTGATGATTTGGGACCAATGGGGTTAAAATTCCTCTTTTTAACCTGGGATGGCATTTGTGCAGTTGATGCCCTTGAGGCTAAGGTGCGTCAAATAAGACCTTATGAACTGGAAAAAGGATTAAGCGATAAACTTTATTCAGAGTTTTTGGGTGCAATCTGTGCGCGGATAGAAAAGGGAAGAAGTATTATCCCGGTTTTAAAAGAAGCCCGGCGTCTTTTGGAGGGGATCGAGATAGAAGATGTGCGGAAGCCACGCATCGGTATCGTTGGCGAGATTTACATTCGTTCGCAAAAATTTAGCAATCAATTCTTAGAAAAAAAGCTGGAAGCAATGGGTTGCGAGGTAAGTCTGCCTTCAATTGCCGAATGGTTTTTCTACACCAATTTTACCCGAATTCGGAATTGTTGGTGGTTTAAACAATACCGACGGGCATTATTTACTGCCATTTTCCAACAATATATGGTTCGGCGGCAGCGCTATATCTATCATCTTCTGGGGCTTGCTCCAGAACCACCAATTAAAAAGTTACTGCGCCAGGCTGAAAAATATCTTCATCCTTCTTTTGAGGGAGAGGCAATCTTGAGCATCGGCAAGACCATAGACTATATCCGGGAAAATTTTTCTGGCGTAATAAATGTTATGCCTTTTACCTGCATGCCGGGTAATATTGTGACTACAATTTATAAAGCGATCAAAGATGATTATCCTGAGGTGCCGTTATTATGTTTATCATTTGATGGTATCGCCAATGTACTCGATGAAATCCGACTGGAAACCTTTGTTCAGCAGGCAAAGAGTTTTTATTTATCAAATAACAGGAGAGGTTCAAAATAATTAATTTGAGGAGGTCTTTATGAATGAAGAACGCAGGGTTGAATACTTTCTATGCCCTTTCTCTGATTCAGGCAAGCCGCGATTATGTCCCGCAAAACATGTGAACGCCGGCTGGAAATGTCCCCTGGAAAGGGCAGGAGAATGTTCCATATGGCGGATAATTGAGATGCTGGAGAAGGCGAAGGTAGGATTTTGAAAATTTTCGGCTTATGCCTGAGATTGTGGTGAAAAATAGGAAGGGCATTTAATAGATCACATAATAGAAAAAAACTAAAAAGATATCAAGAAATTACATTCAAATCCCCCTGTCCTTAGGTTGATGCAAAGATTTACTACAATTGGTTAATGTTTATGAGTTGAAAGAGTGCTCAATAATTATTAATTGGTTGAATTATCATCTCACGGATAATTTTTGGAGATGAATAGCAAAAGTTGGATAAGGAGCGGCTTATGGTCATCGTAATTTTTCAACCGGCGTTTAAGGATTTTGCCCTACACCTTGGGAGGGGTTAATATCAATATGATGAATCTGTATTCTGGTGTTGGGCCTTGGAGTTATATGGATCTGCTATTTTCTACACAAAATGGTGAAGAGCCAATAATTTTGAGAGAAGCTAATATTTGGTCATTTAGGACGGTTGGTTAAAAGCGGAACTCCGGTTTCAGTCATAACGAAATAAATTGGCTTAGGAGAGTATCCTCCATACCGGGAGATGATATAATCAACATAAGCAATTGTTTCAGGTATCGGAGGAATGCGGTTGAGTTTTTTTACCAGACTTGGTCCCGCATGGTAGGCGGCAAGAGTGAGTTCTAGATTTCCTTCAAACATATCAAACAAGATTCTCAGAAATTTAATACCTCCTTCAATATTCTGAATGGGATCAAAGGGATTTTTTACACCCAACCGTCGGGCAGTCTCCGGCATCAACTGCATCAGACCCAGAGCACCGCTCCGGGAAACAGCGCGGGGATTAAACTGTGATTCTTTTTCAATTATCAACTTGACCAAATATGGATCAATATTATAAACCCGGGAAAAGTGGTTGATGTAGAAGTCATAATCGTCTGATGATGTTGTGCTACAATCTTCATTTTTCGGGATATTGGTAATAAAAATGTTATCAGATTGATTATAAACATTTAACTGGCTAAAGATAATCACCCAAAAGAACATATTAAATTTTATGCAGAAATGTCAGGCTGTCAATATTTTTGTTAATTAAGCCCACATTTTTATAGAAGTTTTAATTTGGTTTAATAAAAATATGGATAGAAGTTTAAGGCGACCTGCAGTGCGAAAATCCCCTAATCCCCCATGTAAATTTTTAATCTTTTGCACGTTTAAATTGCCACCAAAATAAAAGAGGAATGGACTATTCAATGGGTAGGACTCAGGTTGGACTGAATCCTGAGGTAAAGGCCGATCGGGCAGCGCATTTTTCCAATAAGGCACGAAAATACGGTCATGTCAAATATAATATGTCCCATCATATACGAAATTTGCTGGTCCTTCAAGGTATAATTTTTCTTTTAGAGTCACCGTCAGTTCTCCACCTCGCGTCATCACTTTTACGGGTGATTCGGTAAGAAATAATTTAATGGCAATGTATGCCGCAGCGGCAACACCGCTCCCACAAGAAAGGGTTTCGTCCTCAATACCACGTTCATAGGTGCGCACAAAGAGTGTTTTTTTGTCCATTTTTACAAAGTCTACATTGGTACCTTCTGGTTGAAATTCTTTATGATTCCGAATCGCCCGGCCAAGTTCAGGAATATTCAATCCTTCATATGAATCCACAAATAATATGGTATGGGGCACACCGAGTTTTAAATAGGAAAGTTTATATTTCTTTCGGGCAATTGTTAAATTGAAATTGAGTTTTATGTCGGTGGGGGGAAGCACTTCAATACTGATCTTGTCGGGTTGATAAGCGAATCCAACTGGACCTGCAGAGGTTAAAAACTTACCTTTATCCTCAAGGATACCTAAACGCTGGGCAAATTTTACTGCACACCTTGCACCATTCAGACAGGTGGCTGCTTCGGTTCCATCACGATTAAAATAACGCATGCTGAAAAAGTAACCTTTGAAGTTCTCAATCAGAATCAAACCATCGCCACCAATGCCATAATGGCGGTCAAGCATTTTGACAATCGTCTCTTTCATTGTATTTTGATTCACTACCCCGGTAAATTGTTCTTCCCGGTTGTCAATCACCACAAAGTCATTCCCGGTGCCTTCCATTTTTGTAAAAAAGATTGGTTTCATTGATTTTCCTCCTTAATTTGTTTGGCGCAAAGTTATAAAAAATCTCTGACAGTAGGTGATAAATGCCCCAAGCATGAAGGGGATGGAGATATAAAGGGCTGCCATTCCCACGGCTTTGAATTCAAGTGTAAAGGCAAGAATCATCACACCGAAAAGAAATCCGGTAATTCGACCTAGAATATTTGATTTATAGACTTTTCGTTTGGATCGGAGGAGGATGTAACTACCAACGATGATTAAAATATCACGCAAAGCAATCATGATGACCGCCCAAATGGGAACCGCATTTATGAGTAGGAGGGTTAAAAGAATTACAACAAGCGAGATTTTATCACAGAGTGGATCGAGTACTCTTCCTAATTCGCTTTCCTGATGAAATTTGCGCGCAATATAACCGTCAATCACATCCGAAAGGAGCGCGATAAGCATGATTACAAAGGCTGTGATGCGGTCCTTTCTGATCAAAAAATATATCATCACCGGCAAGAGAAAAAAGCGAAAGAGAGTGATGAGATTAGAGATGGTGAGTTTCCTATCCACCCTTCCTCCGTCTTTGGAGTATTTCCTCGGCGTGTTCGATTGTCTTTTTTGTTATTTCTTTTCCCCCGAGCATTCGAGCGATCTCCATTTTGCGCGTCTCTTCATCAAGTTTGGAGACCTTGACCTGAGTGGTGTCTTTTTTGATTTCCTTTTGAACGAGGATATGATTATCCGCAAATATTGAAATTTGCGGAAGGTGGGTAACACAGATTACCTGATGTGTCTGACTCAGATTGGAAAGCAATTCGCCTACTGCTTCAGCAACTCGACCGCCGATACCAACATCCACCTCATCAAAGATAATAATGGGAATACGATCGGCCTCCGAGAGTAGGGTCTTCAAGCTGAGGGTAATCCGAGAGATTTCACCGCCAGAACCGACTTTATTTAAAGGCTTTAAATCTTCTCCGGGATTGGTTGAAATATAAAATTCCACTTCATCAATACCATCTTCACCGAAAGGTTTTGGTGTGAATTTCACCTGGAAGCGAGCCTTTTCCATGCCCAAGCGGAAGAGAATTTTGACGATCTCCTTCTCCAGGGTGCGTGCTCCGTCTTTCCTCTTTTTTGATAATGCCTGTGCAAGTTCTGTTAACTCACGGGTAAGCGATTGCAGATTTTCTCTTAATTTTTCAAGCTCCACATCCACCTTCTCCAGTTTACTTATTTCCTCCCGTGCGGTATACAAATACTCAAGTATCCCTTTTAAATCACGACGGTACTTCTTTTTCAGTCGATCGATGAGATCAAGCCGGGACATCACCTCTTCAAACCGTTCTCGGGAAAAATCAATGTGGTCTCGGTAATGGATGAGCTGCCGGTAAACTTCCTCCATATTATTTAGAATATTCTCAATGATTGTGGGAAGTTCCTTTATTTTTGGTCTTGGGTCTAAATTTGAGAGTTCATCAAGATATTTTTTCACCACCGCCAGAATTTCGTAAGCAGAAGACTCGCCTTCGTAAAGTTTGGGGATTACTACGTCAACCAAACTTGCCCTTTTTTCACCCGTTTGTAAAAGGTTTTTTTCTTCGATCAGGATTTCTTCCTCATCCAATTTCAAATCGGCTTTTTCCAGTTCCTCAATCTCAAATCTTAGCTGGGCTAATTTTTCCTCTTTTTCCAATTGAACCCTTTCCATTTCTTTTAATTCGTTTTGACAATTTTTGTGGGCAGTAAAGACCCTTTGATATTGAGCGAGTAGATCATCCGTGTGGGCAAAACGGTCCAAGAGTTTCAGGTGATAATGGGGTTGAAAGAGAAATTGGTTTTCATGCTGTCCGACCAGGTCGACCAAAAACAGTGTGATTTCCCTAAGTCGGGTTAGACTCACTAATTGGTCATTGATATAGGCATATTGTCTTTTGCCTCTTTCCACACGGCGGCGGATGATGATTTCTTCTTCCAGAGGAAGATTATACTTTTTTAGCAATTCCTGGACATCCGCGGTGGTTTCAAAGACACCTGTAATCTCAGCATAATCTTTGCCCGTCCTGATTGATATTTCGTCTAACTTTTCTCCGCACAGGGCGGCGATTGCTTCCACGATCATCGATTTGCCCGCGCCGGTCTCCCCGGTGATCACAGTAAGGCCGGGTTCAAAATTCAATGCCAGTTCTTCCATCAGGGCGAAATTTTTTACCCTCAAGAACTTAAGCATGCTCCCGACCGCCCCATTTTAACTTTTCTTTTAAAGTCTTAAAAAATGTGGAATTCAAGGGTTTTATCAATTTTACATAAAAAGGTGCCCGGAAGAACTTTATTTTTTGTCCCGCTTTTAAAACTTTACTCCGCTGTCCATCGGCAACGAGAATAGCGTTTCCCTTTTTGCCCACTTCCAATTCAATAATCGAGTGAGCCGGTAAAACAATGGGGCGGACGGATAGGGTATGGGGGGCGATAGGAGTGATGATGATTCCTTCTGAGGTAGGTAAGAGGATTGGACCGCCAGTGGCAAGGGAGTAGGCAGTGGAGCCGGTGGGTGTGGAGATTATTATACCATCGGCGATGAAACGGCCAATATATTCACCATCAATCCGTGCGGAAAGTTCTATAACTCGTCCGGGCACGTTGGTGCAAACGGTGATGTCATTCAAGGCGTAAAAGGCTTCTTTGCCCAATTTCGCGCTTACCATCATCCGGTTTTCAATTCGGTAGCGATTTTTTTTGATTGCTTCCAAAATCATAGAAAACTGAGAAAATTTGACATCGGTGAGAAATCCTAAACCCCCCAGATTGATGCCCAGGATAGGAATATTTTTGGAGGCGGATTCGGATACCGCAGAGAGGAGGGTTCCATCACCACCCAGGGCAATGATGAAATCCGGGCGGTGACCGATTTTAAATCCCTTTTTATAAAGTATCTGACGGGCAAGCGCTAAGTTCTTTCGGGCGTTGGGCTTCTTCTTGTTTATAAATAACTTGGCACTTTGCATTTATTGAACTCTCCAATGAATAAGTAACGGATTTTATTGAATAAATCCTTAGCAAAAAAGTAAGGGAGATTTTTGTTCTGGAGGATTTGAGATAATTCATCGGTTTGTTCTTCATCAATTTCAAGGGCAATGTTGGGGTGATTCCGAGAGTAAGTCGTTGCTTCATCGATCAGTTTTTTAATAAATCGAGTTCCACCTTTACCTCCATCAATTGCCCTGCGGGGTTCAAAATCACGGACACTTTTGGGCAGATCTTTTATCCGTTCCCGCGGTACATAGGGCGGGTTACAAACGATTAAATCAAAAATTCTGGATTTGAATGGAGAGAAAAAGTCAGCCCGAAGTAGGTTTATTCGTTCCTCCAAATGGAAGTGCAGAATGTTTTCCCGGGCATTTTGGACAGCGAGTTCACAGATATCAGTGGCGACTATTTGGGCATCTGGAAATGATTCTGTCAGAGCAATCGCAATCGCTCCACATCCAGTTCCTATCTCACAAATTTTTAAGGGTTTAAATTTAATTAGTTTCCTGATCAACTCTACAAAGTACTCAGTTTCCAAGCGGGGAATAAAGACCCCGGGATACAATTTGAGTCTGTAATTTAAAAATTGAACCTGTTTGGTCAGATATTCAATGGGAACACCATTTTTGAGGAGGGTGAACTTTAATCTCAGGTGCCGCTCCAGCTCCGGACTACATTCGTTTTGTAAATAGAGAGCAAACCTGGGCTTTTGAAGCAATGCGGAGGCAAGCAACTCTGTCTCATCAATGCTTAATGCGAAGTCATTACTTAGTTTCTTTATTATTTCTTTCATATCTTTTGAGGGCCTCAATCAATTCGTCAAGTTCACCATCAAGAATATTCTGGAGATTGTAAAGGTTCAAGCCGATACGGTGGTCGGTGACGCGATTCTGAGGAAAGTTATAGGTGCGGATTTTTTCACTCCGTTCTCCGGTGCCAATCTGGCGGCGGCGTTGATTTTCAATTTCTCGGAATTTTTTTTCGGCCTCCATCGCATGGAGACGGGCACGAAGAATTTTCATTGCCTTTTCTCGGTTTTGATACTGAGAGCGTTCATCCTGACAGGTTACAGTTAATCCCGTGGGAATGTGGGTTATCCGTACCGCAGAGGAGACCTTATTCACGTTCTGTCCACCATGACCCCCGGCCCGAAAAGTTTCCAGCTTTAAATCATCAGGTTTGATCTCAATCTGCGATTCTTCAATCTCCGGCAGCACCGCCACAGTGATGGTGGAAGTATGTATGCGGCCACTGGATTCCGTCACCGGAACCCTTTGAACCCGATGGACACCACTTTCAAAGCGGAATGTTCCATAGGCATTCTCCCCGGAGACCAAAAATATGATTTCTTTGAATCCCCCCAGGTCACTGGGATGAGAGGAAAGGACTTCATATTTCATCTTTTTCTTTTCGATATATTTTGTATACATCCGGAAAACATCGGCTGCAAATAGCGTTGCTTCCTGACCGCCCGCACCAGCTCGGATTTCAATGATACAGTTTTTCTGGTATTCTTCATAAAGTGGATTCAAAAAATTATCTATCTCTTGTGTTACAGTTTCCAGACGGTTTTTAAGATCAGCCAGTTCCGCTTCGGCAAGGTCTCTTAGTTCAGGATTGTCACTTTTCAATAGTTCTTCAATCTCTTTAATCTCACTTGAGATTTTTTCGTATTCTTCATACTTCTGTAGCAATTGTTGAATTTTTTTATACTGCTTAGAAATATTAGCATATTCCTTGGGATTCTTTAATAATTCCTGAGAACTGAGTAGTTCCTGTAGCTTTTTTAATTCGGCTTCTTTCTCTTTCCGATCGATCAAAACCGATACCATAAGAATTTACACCCTTTCGAATTTCTCCTTAAGGGCGATATAGCGGAGATAATCGTCAAGGTCTTCTATCGCTTTGATAATGAGAGTATTGTTTTTCAAAGAAACCAATTTAACCTGACAGAGTTTATCTACATAATCTTTTACTTTATCTAACTCAATACCGGTGGTTACCGCCATGCTTTCAAAGGAGAAAGGTGTAATTTCAATTCCTTCCGATGTGCTCTTCCCCAGTTCCTTGGCTTTGGTGATGATATAGGCAACCACCCGTCGCTCTTCGCTCTTTATTGTCAACAATTTAATCTGTTCATCCGCATTGCGCAACCTTTTGGTTAAGGTTTCTAAGATATATTCAATCAAAGGATTTTCCCGAATCTTTGCCCGGAAGGTTTCTTTATCAATGATGAGCAAGGAAGTCTTGGTAATGGCCGTGGCTGTTGCCGAACGGGGTGAGCCATCAATGATCGCCATCTCTCCAAAGAAATCACCTTCTTTTAGCACCGCCAGCACGCGTTCATCCGGACCTTTCCCTTTGGTAATCTTTATCTGTCCTTCTTTGATCAGGTACATCACATCACCTTTATCGCCTTCATTAAAAAGGACTTCACCTGGATTCAAAGTTTTTTCCATCCCTTCAACCATTCAAACCTCCTTTTTAATTCTGAAACGCCCCAATAATGTTACTACCCATATATTAACTATTATACCATAGTTACGAATAAAGTCAATGCCTGAGTTATCTGAGTACTCCTCACTTTTTCCTCCCCCTTTGATGGGGGAGGATTAAGGTGGGGGTGATAAAAATGGATTTGTCTCTTGATTCTTTTTCAATTTGTTTTAAAATCATGGCGGAGGCCATGATGAAAA
>JBDRWD010000018.1 GCA_039802205.1 candidate division WOR-3 bacterium | reverse complement strand
TCAGCCTGCGGATAAATGTTTTTAAATCTCAGGGTATCTCGCACCCTGAAGGGTGCGGCTACCGCTAATAATCCAGTGGAGATAAAAACAATTTGAAAAAGTAGAGAGGACTCAGAGACATAAAATGTTGACATCTTTAATTTTTTAATTATAATTAACATTTAAGAAAGGAGGCTAATGCCAACAATCAATCAACTTGTTCGTTTGGGACGAAAGAAGGTGCGCAAAAAAAGTCGGTCTCCGGCTTTGACGGGTTGTCCACAGCGCCGGGGTGTGTGCACCAGGGTTTATACGACAACCCCAAAGAAGCCGAACTCGGCACTGCGTAAGGTTTGCAAGGTGCGGATGACGAATGGTTATGAGGTTACGGCGTATATTCCGGGTGAAGGTCATAACCTCCAGGAGCACTCAATCGTGCTGGTACGGGGTGGAAGGGTCAAGGACTTGCCTGGTGTCCGCTATCATGTGGTGCGTGGAAAATACGACGCAGCAGGAGTTGAAGACCGTAAGAAGAGCCGGTCGCTTTATGGGGTAAAAAGACCCAAAGCGGCTGCTTCCTCATAAGGAGTGAAAGATGGGCAGAAGAAGAAGAGCGACGATTCGGAAGATCCAACCAGACCCCAAATATAACAGTGTCCTGGTGAGCAAGTTTATAAACAATCTGATGTGGGACGGTAAAAAGACGATTGCCCAGAAGATTTTTTATGGGGCGATTGAAAGAATTGAGAAGATAACGAAAGAAGATGGCTTGGCGGTTTTTGAGAGGGCGTTGAATAATGTGAAACCAGTGCTTGAGGTCCGGCCGCGCCGGGTGGGTGGCGCTACTTACCAGATTCCGATGGAGGTAAGGCCCAACCGGAAGGAAAGTCTGGCAATTAAATGGATAATCCAGGCAGCGAGAGAACGTCCTGAGTACCGGATGGAAGAAAGACTTGCCCAAGAAATAATTGCGGCAAGTCGGAACGAGGGTAATGCGATAAAGAAGAAAGAAGAAGTCCACAAGATGGCCGAAGCGAATAAAGCCTTTGCCCATTTCCGATGGTAAATAACAAGAGACTAAGATCCGCAGCCCGGATTGTCATTAATCAATGCCTGGGTGTCAAAGAGCATGAAAGCGTTGCCATCATCACCGACCACCCATGCCGGGTTGTGGGTGAAGCCCTGTGGCAGACGATTCCCAACAAACAGAATGCTTATTTAATAGAAATCGCACCAACCGGGGGGCACGGCAAAGAACCACCCCCTTTGATTGGAGAAATTCTAAAAAAATGTGATATTTTTATAATCCCCACTTCCTTTTCTCTGACCCATACCCGGGCGCGTATTGAAGCGACAAGAACCGGTGCCCGGGGCGCTACCATGCCTGGTATCACTCCGGAGGTTATGATCCGCACGCTCAATGCAGACTACCAAAAGATCGCTCGACTCACAAAAAAAATGGAAAGGCTGCTCACTGTGACAAAAAAGGTTCGCATCAGGACCGCGGATAAGGAACTCTATCTGGATATCAGTACCCGCCCAGGTCATCCAGATACTGGTGTTATCCGCACACCGGGAAGTTTCTCCAATCTACCCGCAGGCGAGGCATATTGTGCCCCTCTGGAAGATAAATCCGAAGGAACGGTCGTGATTGATGGTTCTTTTGCACCTGTCGGGTTACTGAAAAAACCAGTCACTTTGAAAATATCCGCGGGAAGGATTGTAAAACTTGAAGGTAATAAAGAACTGGAAAAAATTTTTGACAAGATGGAAGAGGAAGGGCGAGTGCTTTGCGAACTCGGGATTGGGACAAATTACAAAGCCACCATCACCGGCAATGTCCTTGAAGATGAAAAGGTTATTGGCACCGTCCATCTCGCCTTCGGGAATAATCTGGGATTTGGAGGAAAGAACGATGCCCGAAGTCACCTGGATGGTGTAATACGCAAACCCTGGGTCTGGTTTGATGATAGACTCGTAATTAAACAGGGTAGAATTGTAATCTGCTAATTGATTTGGTTCCTTTTTATTAACTTCCTTTTAAATGCCAATGTCACCAAGATAAAATTTGAAGGCAATAACTTAGTAAAGAACCGCGAATTACTATCGGTACTCGTCTCTAAGGTTCGCCAGCCTTACAGTGAATTTAATATCATCCGGGATGTCAATAGTATTATCCGTTATTATAACACCCAAGGTTTTTTTGCGACCCGGGTGACGCCGGAAATAACCGAAAAGGGAGAAAATGTGGAGTTGAAATTTAAGATTTATGAAGGTGTCCGTCCCCGAATCCGGGAAATCCGGATGGTAAACGGAAGCAAGGATTTAAATCAGTTTTTGACGATTGAAAAAAATGATTTTTTCATTCAGGAGAAGATAAGGAAATCTTCAGACCAGATTGAAGGGTATTTTAAAGACAATGGTTATGCGTTTGCCAGCGTTACCACTCGGGTAATACCCGATTCCGGAATTTTAATTTTTGAAATTCAAAAGGACCGGATTTACTACATTAAAGATATTATCATCCGGGGGCTAAAATTCACGCATCCAGCAATCATCACCCGGGAAATTCAAATCCAATCCGGCGAGCAATACAACCGCAAGAAAATTCTGAATACTCAGTTGCGAATCT
The DNA here is from genome assembly GCA_039802205.1 of candidate division WOR-3 bacterium. Classification (NCBI taxonomy): domain Bacteria; kingdom Pseudomonadati; phylum Caldifarciminota; species Caldifarciminota bacterium. Next base: position 35,197 of record JBDRWD010000018.1, on the reverse strand, counting down.
ATCGGCTGGGATTCTTCAGCACCGTGGATATTGAGATGGTTAAGGTTACGGAGGATACCTTAAATCTTATCTTTAATTTAAGGGAATTAAAATCAAAAATATTCAATTGGGGAGTGGGTATCTCTATCCCATTGAGTTTCATAATCTCTTTAGGGCTTGAAGAACTCAATCTTTTCAACATGGGACATCGGCTTAAAATTTCACCGGCGTTCAAGATCAATATTAAAAAAGAATGGGAAGCAAAATTTGACCTGCTTTACTCCATTTCTTATTTTACCAATCTAAAATTGAGCCCTTCTATCTTGCCCTTTTATTGGTATGAAAATAAACAAGATTTTTTAAGAAAATCATGGGGTATTGAGTTCCGGGTTTCGCGCATCTTCAGTGATAATATCCAGGCCCATATTGCAAATAAATATAAATATGTGGACATTGATATAAAAACGGATTTGCCTGATACATTTTTTCAGACTACCAATAGCATCAAAATTCAGTTGATGGGAGATTACCGCAATGAATTTTTCAATCCCCATTCCGGTATTTATTTCGTGCCTCTACTGGAATATGCTGGTGGTCGGCTGGGTGGTTCCAATCATTATCTAAAACTGGAGACAGAGGGAAGATTTTATAAAGATTTTCTCCTAACCCGGAGGAATATCATCGCCCAGCGGATAAAAGTCGGTATCATCATTCCCACCGATGGTATGGCGATAGAGGAAAAATATTATCTGGGGGGGCAATACAGTTTAAGAGGTTATCCGGAAAAATCCATTGGTCCGGATACCCTGCGGAATGAGCACTATGGAGAGATCATATTTAATTACAATCTGGAAGACCGCCTGAGCATCTATAAAAATTTAGGTATTGTCGTATTTCTGGATATGGGCTATATTGACAATCGGCAGGAATTTTTCCGAAAAGATTTTTTTAAATTGGGCAGCGGCGTGGGTTTGCGCTATTTTACACCGATTGGTCCCATACGGGCGGATTTGGGTTTCCCTTTTACGGGATCGGGAAGAGAGTTTTATTTAGGCATTTATCATATTTTCTGAAAAATGAAAAAACTTATTATCACCTTGATTGTTATCGGAATTATCATCGCTGCCGGGATGATCATCCTTAAACGTGTGGACTGGGGGAGATTGGGTATTGCCCTTTTGCGGCGGATGAGCAGGTGCGAAATAACCTATGAAGCGATCGAAGGCAATCTTTTCCAAGGATATGATATCAAGAATTATGTAGTCAAAATTTCGAAAACCGATAGCCTCTGCGGAAGATTTGCTCGGATAAGCTATCGTTTCTCACCGTGGAACTTGCGTCTTCCCGCAGTCTTTCAGATTACCCTCGTGGAGCCGACACTTTATTTGAAACAAAAAAAAGGAGAAACAGTAGGGGGTGGATGGAATATTCCAACCCTTAGTCTCTCTCTTCGGGTCAATTTGAAAAACGGCAGTCTTGTTTATGAAGACACACGCAAATATGAAATAGTTAATATTTCCGGACTAATCTTTCTTGATTTTATAGGCAAAAGTTTATATCTCAGCACCGTGAATTTAAGTTTGTATTACCCGGATTTGCCATTAGAGATTTATTCGGCTAATACTCTTTTAAATATCAATTCCGACCGGATAAATCTTAAGTCATTGCAGATCAAAGGGCGGGGATTCACCTTCCAGAGCGAAGGTTCGTATTACTTCACTGGAAAAAATCTATTGCTCAAAATAAAGAAAGGAGAATTTGACCTGGCTGGAATGAGAATCTATAAAGGTAATATCACCCTGCAGGGGGATATCAGCCTCATCGGCGCACGCATAATCCCGCGGATCCAGGGTCAAATACAAAACTTTGATTTTTTAGAGCGAGTGAATTTTGAAACCAATCTTTTAGCCGATACCGTTATCATCAATTTGTTTGAGGGGAATGCATTGCAAGGCAGTTTTTCAGCCCAGATAAAATTTTTAGATTTGAAAAACTACCAATTTGAAACGAATTTTCGCGCCGTGAATATTTCTCAACTGTTAAAATTAAATAAGCCAATTCGGCTTAACGGCAAACTCTTTTATAAAAATAAAAGATTTTCCGGAATATTAAATTCACCAGCGGAAAATGGTCTGGCGATTGATACCTTGCTCATCGCCGGAAAATACGACGGCAAGCAACTGGTGCTTGATACCTTCAAAGTTGAAGAGGATGATTTAGACATCTCCCTCACGGGTAAGATAGCTCCGGATCTGGAACTTAATGGGATCATCAATAAACTTGCTCTGGAGCGGTTGGAGAATTTTTATCCCGTAAGGGGTACTCTCTCGGGCCGTCTGCAGTGCTCCGGCAAATTTTTTGAACTGGTACATACCACCTTCAATGCCGATTTAAAAATTGCGGACCTTGGTTTCAAAAACTTACATATTGAGGATTGTGCAATAAAAATTGATAACTTCAATCCCCAGAAATACACCGGGACTCTCCAATGTGATTTGACCACCTTAGGGTATAAAAATTATAAAGTGGAGCAACTTTCATTCAAGATTCAACATGAAACATTTCAATTGCGGGCAGAAAGGGGGGATGATACATTGATTGCTAAGGGTAAATTATACAATGATGCCACGGGATTGATTGATTCGCTCTGTCTGATTTTTCACAAACAAACGATGTATAATCTGGAACCAATTGCTTTTGATATTGGTAAGCGAAAAATTGGTTTGGTCCATCTCAAACTGGCCCAGGCGGATTTAATTTTTTCTTTAGAACAAAATAAAATATTAATCCAGGGTCTCAACCTTGAAGAATTTACTCATTTTTTGGGTCTAAAGGAGACGATAAGGGGATATCTGACATTGATCTTGGAAAAGGATCTTCTTACCATCCATGCAGAAAGTCTTTTTTACCGGGGGTTGGCGAATGGACGGCTGGAGATTAAAGGTGAATATTTAAAAAACCGCTTGCGGGTTATCCGATTGGAATTAGATGATGATAATAAACAGATGCTCAACGGCGAAGGTATACTTTCACCTGATTACTTCGCAATCCAGTTAAAATTTCAAGATATCCAGCCGTGGGTATTCCCATTTTTATATTCTTTTATGGAAAATCCAGATTGCCGGTTGAGTGGTGAATTAGCTTTTGAAGGCAATTTAAAGGATTTTAAAATTGCCGGTGACGCAGAGATAAAGGATGCCTGTTTTGGAATAAAGACCATCGCTGCACGTTTTGATTCGGGATATGCAAAGGTCAAATTCCGCGATACTCAAATAATTTTTGAGACAATCAAAGTTCAAATGCTGCCCGGGTATGTGTTTTACACAAATAATCGTAGTTGGGTAGAGGGGGGTGGGATTGTAAAATTAGAACCAAAATTCCGTGTGCGTAATTTGAGATTTGACTTCAGTTTCCGGGACGCGCCGCTACAGTTCCAGCATTATGCGTATGGAATCGGTTCGGGTAATTTTGCACTCCGGATGAATGACGAAGTTATGGCTTATGAAGGAAACATCACCATCAAAGAGGGGATAATACCGGTGGAGTTTGGTACCTATCTGGAATCGGGAGAAGGAGAAGGAAAACAGGAATGGCGGATGAATTTAAGATTGAGCGGTGAGCGGAATATATGGCTACGTAACCGGGATACAGATATTGAATTTGGCGGTGAAGTCTATCTCACAAAAGAATTGACGAGCCCTCTTTATGTGACAGGTAATCTTGAGACTAAAAGAGGTAATTACTACTGGCTCAACCATATTCTAAGGATCACCCGGGGGAAGATAACTTTTGTTCCTCAGGAAGTCATTGACCCGGAGCTCGATTTCTGGGCAGAGCTGAATACGCGGGAAAGGGATCCGGAGACGAATCAAGAGATAAAAATCATTCTTCATTGCACCGGTAACATTTCGGAACCAGTATTTGAATTTTTCTCTGAACCCCCCCGGTATAGCGAACAGGATATTTTAACCTTTTTGAATTTAAACATCACCTGGCGTGAGATTGAATCTATGAAACAGGGAGAATATATAGGCCGGGTATTACCACGGGCAGTTTGGGCATATCTGGAAAGCGATGTCTCCCGGCGCTTTCGGACCTATACTGGTTTAGACTATTTCCGGATTGAAGCACCACTCTTTGAACCTCAGGAGAAAACCAGGGTGACGGTGGGAAAATATATCTCAAGAAATCTTTTTATCACTTACACCTACGATATCACTACTTTTTCCAATGAATTTAATGTGGAATATTTCATTGATGACCGGAATCAAATCTGGATAAAACGTGATGAAACCGGTGAATACAGTCTCCAATATCAATACCGGATAAGATTCTAATCCTTTCTCCTTGACGGACGGGGTTAATTGAGTATAATAAATCTATGAAAAAAGTCTTAATCCTTGGTGCGACGGGCTTAGTAGGTCAAGAGGTTGTTAAAATCTTAGAACAGCGAAATTTTCCGGTCGCCGATTTATATCTTTTTGCTTCAGAAAAAAGCGAAGGAACGACGATAAAGTTTCGGGATCGAGAGTATGAGGTGTCGGCGGATTACGAAACATACATCGGCGAGGTAGATATTGTCTTCGGTTGTCTTGATGAGACCCTGTCCCGAGAGATCGTGCCTAAATTCCAAAAAAATAGTATAGTCATTGATAATTCTCCAGCCTTCCGGTTGGACCCTGAAGTGCCGCTCATCGTTCCTGAGATCAATCCCCATAAAATAAAAGAACACAAAGGAATTATCGCCAATCCCAACTGTTCTACAATTCAGATGCTTGTTCCTCTCTATCCCCTCCACAAAAAAGCGAAGATTAGGAGAATCTTCGTTGCTACCTACCAGTCAGTTTCCGGATATGGACGGGATGCTGTTGAAGAATTAAGGTTAGAACTTGAATACCTGGCAGTAGGACAAGAGATTCCGAAATTTGAAGACAGTGTTTTCCCCCATCCAATCGGTGCTAATATCATTCCCCAGATTGGTCGTTTCAATGAACAGGGTTATACCAGTGAAGAGATGAAGATGATTAACGAAACCCGAAAAATCTTAGATGAACCAAACATTCTGGTGAGCCCTACCTGTGTGCGCATTCCAGTCTTTTACGGTCACAGTGAAGCAGTAAGTGTGGAATTTGAGAGTTCTATCTCGGTTGCAGAAGCGAAGGAAATACTTAAGAGCGCACCGGGTGTGGTATTGTGTGATAAAGATGAAGAATATCCAATGCCGATTGAGGTTGCGGGTAAGGACGAGGTCTTTGTGGGACGAATACGCAAAGATTTTGCCTTTGAAAATGGTTTGGCAATGTGGATTGTGGCTGACAATATCCGAAAAGGGGCGGCGCTGAATGCGGTCCAGATTGCCGAACGATTATTAAGGGAGTAAATTTTTATGTGGTTTAAGAAAAAGGTCCAGGCAAAACCAGAAGAAAAATTGGATTTACCGGAAGGTTTGTGGGTAAAATGTGAAAGTTGCGGAGAGATCCTTTACCGGAGTGAATTGGAGAAAAAGTTATGGATCTGTCCAAAGTGTAATTTTCATTTTCGCATTGGATCTCGGGATTATATTTCGCTCCTATTAGATGATGGATCATTAGAAGAATTGGATGCCGATATGGAACCACTTGATCCCCTTGATTTTCCCGAGTATAAAAAGAAATTAAAGGCGGCACAGCAGGCGACCAAGTTGAAAGACGGTTTAATCTATGGGCGGGCACGGATAGGTGGGATTCCCGTAATCTTTGCGACGATGGATTTTGCCTTTATGGGAGGCAGCATGGGTTCGGTGGTAGGAGAAAAAGTGGCAAGGGCGATAAGACTGGCAAGGAATGAGAAGAAACCATTGATCATTGTTTCTACCTCTGGTGGGGCAAGGATGCAGGAGGGGATTTTTTCGTTAATGCAACTATCCAAAACCTCCGCAGAATTAGCACTGTTGGCTCAGGAGAGGATACCTTATATCTCAATCCTCACCCATCCTACCATGGCCGGGGTTATGGCTTCTTATGCCTCGCTCGGCGATATTATCATTGCCGAACCCGGCGCCCTGATTGGATTCACCGGTCCCCGAGTAATTGAACAGACGATTGGAGAAAAACTACCTCCGGGTTTCCAACGTTCGGAATTTATGCTTGCACATGGGATGATTGACTTGCTCGTTTCCCGAACCGATTTGCGGGATACTTTGATCCGACTCTTAAAGATCATCTGCAAAGTTTCCTGACACTCGCGGGTAAAATTTTTTCATGGCAGAAGTTCGTCTGGAAAATGTATCAAAGATATATGATAAGCATATCCTAGCAGTTCAGGATATCACCTTTGATGTTCATCATCGGGAATTTGTTGTATTACTCGGTCCCTCAGGCTGCGGTAAGACTACGATATTAAGATTGATTGCCGGGCTGGAGGAGGTCTCCGGGGGTAAGATATTTATTGATGAAGTATGTGTAAATGAGGTTCCTCCGGATAAACGGGACATAGCAATGGTTTTTCAAAATTATGCCCTTTATCCACATATGAGCGTATTTGACAATATGGCTTTCGGACTGCGGATGCGGAGATTACCCCATTCTGAGATTAACGCCCGGGTATTGAAGGCTGCAGAAATTTTAGGATTAAAAGACTTACTGGACCGTAAGCCCAGGCAATTATCGGGGGGACAACGTCAAAGGGTAGCCTTGGGCCGGGCAATCGTGCGCAATCCCAAATTATTTTTATTTGATGAACCTCTTTCCAATCTTGATGCCAAATTGCGCGTTCAAATGCGCGGCGAACTAGCGCGTTTGCACCGGGCATTGGGTGCTACCATAATCTATGTCACCCATGACCAGGTGGAAGCAATGACTCTGGGCGAAAAGGTGGTGGTGATGAACAATGGTAGAATTCAGCAGATCAGCGATCCTTTGACCCTCTACCGAAAACCTGCCAATAAGTTTGTAGCGGGTTTCATCGGCACACCCCCGATGAATTTTCTTAGTGGGGTTATCAGGGAAGACCGGGATTCAGTTAAATTTATCAATAAGGAGTTCACCCTCCCTCTTAATCAAGATTTTGCCCGCTTCAAGGACCGGGAAGTGATAATGGGATTCCGACCCAATGATTTCACGGATGGCCCAGGGATTGAATTTAAAATAAAAGTTGAAATTATCGAACCTGTGGGCGAAGAAATTTATGTATACGGCAAAATAAACAATCTCACCATCCAAGCAAAAGTGCCTTCTTTTTATAAACCCAAGATTGATGAGATACTGATTCTTCGGATGCCTCCGGAGAAAATCTATTTATTTGATGGTCAAACCGAAAATGCCCTCCGCTGAAAAGAAAAGAACCCATCGTTTAAAATGGATATTTATAATTCTTGGTCCATTATGTGCCGGTTTTCTCCTTGGATTATATATTCAGGTGGTCCACGATCTGCCACCCTCCGAAGCTATATCATTTTATACCCCGCCTGTCGCAACGAAAGTTTATGACGACCAGGACAGTCTTTTTGCCGAATTTTTCATCGAAAGGCGAGAACTGGCGAGTTTAAAGGATATGCCCGAGTATCTCAAGAAAGGATTTATTTGCATTGAAGATAAATCGTTTTATAAGCACTGGGGCGTAGACATGAAAGGAATATTTCGCGCTCTGTTTCAAAACCTTCTCCGTCTCCGCGCGGCCCAGGGATTTAGCACCATCACCATGCAACTTGCAAGAAACATGTTTCTCACTCAAGAAAAAACCTTGCTCAGGAAATTGAAAGAGATCGCTCTGGCAATAAGGATTGAACGAACTTATACCAAAGATGAAATTTTGGAACGCTACTTAAATCAGGTGAATTTTGGACAGGGGAGATATGGGGTGGCGACAGCTGCCCGCTACTATTTCAACAAAAGTGTTTCGGATTTAACATTAAGTGAGTGCGCCCTGCTTGTTGCCCTGCCGAAATCTCCTGAATACCTTTCACCATACCGGTTTCCCGAAAGGGCAAAGGCAAGAAGGAATCTGGTTTTAAAAATGATGTTAAAAGACCGGATTATAACCCAGGAAGAATACGAAAAAGCCATTAACGAACCTTTGAATGTAAAACCTCCTCAGAAAGGTCATCAGATTGGTGAGTACTTTCTTGAAGAGATAAGAAGATATCTGGAATTGAAATACGGGGTTGACTTTCTTTATCGGAGCGGAGCAAGCATTTATACTACAATTAACCGCCAGATCCAGGAAATAAGCGAGGAGGTTTTGGAAAAACATTTATGCGTGATTGAAAAGGATTATAAACTGATGATAACTAAATCCCGGTTTGACTCGCTCGGTATACCCGACACACTGGATAAAATTCCTTATTTACAGGGTGCATTGATGGTTGTTGATCACCGTCATGGTGAGATAAAGGCATTGATCGGAGGCCGGGATTTCAATCAGAGCAAATTTAATCGTGCTACCCAGGCAAAACGCCAGACCGGCAGCGCCTTCAAGGTCTTCGTATTTCTTACCGCCTTAGATAATGGTTTTACACCCGCGGATCAGGTATTGGATTTGCCCATCGTAATGGAAGTCGCGGGTCCAGATAGCATCTACCGTCCGGCAAATTACGATCATAAATTCTTAGGTCCTATCACCATGCGTAAAGCCTTGGCTCTCTCCCGCAATCTGGTAGCGGTGCGGCTCATCCGTATTGTCGGACCGGATTTGGTCGTCAAATATGCCTATGATTTAGGAATAAAATCAAAACTTCTGCCGGTTGTATCACTTGCCCTTGGTTCCTGCGAGGTGAGTCTTGCTGAGTTGACGCAGGCATTCAGTACCATTGCTAATCTCGGGGAGGAAAGATCTTTTATTATGATCCGCAAGATCGTAAGTAGAGAGGGTACAATAATAGAAATGAACAAACCCACAATAGTGAGAAAATTGTCACCCCAGGTCTGTTATCTGATGATCAATTTAATGCGCTCAGTCGTCGACGGCGGCACCGGTTATGAGATAAGAAAATATTATAAAGGACCAGCCGCCGGAAAAACAGGGACTACCGATAACTATTCTGATGCTTGGTTTGTCGGTTTCACCCCCCACTATACCGCTGGTGTTTGGGTGGGTTTTGATGATAACCGGACGATTTTCAAAGGAGCAACCGGAGGAGTGGTTTCAGCTCCAATATGGGGTGATATAATTGCGCGGATCGACACCTTAATCACAGATGATTTTCCGGTGCCGGAGGGAATCATCTGGGTTAAGATCTGTCCCAAGTCCGGGCTCCTGGCAAACGAATACTGTCCGGCACCCAGAGAAGAACCGTTTATCGCCGGGACCGAACCAAAAGAAAAATGTGATATCCACACCCTGGAGACAAAACTTCGAGGTGAAGAAGAGTTTGAAAAACTGGATCGTTCAGCATTAGATGGGTATTAATCAATCCTACGAACGATGGCAATCGGCGTTTGCTGGCTTGATTGCCCCAAGGGATTGTCACGGAAAACTTTTTTACAAAAATCATCACTCAGTTTAGCATCCGATTTGCCCAGGACTGCTACGCCTAAATCATTTGCATCAATTATTACAAAATCATATCTAAATCTTTCCTTTAAATCACGGGCAACTTTGTTGGGATTCTTCGGTCCTAATTTGGCATATTCGTTATACGGCGGCAATGTATAATGACAGGGACCATCGATTGCCGCCACCGACTTACCTGCTATTACATAAAATAAACCCCTTATTCCCAGCGGCTTGGTGATTGCCGAAACAAACGCCGCCAGGAGGAGGCGCAGAACACCCGCTTCCCGGATTGCGAGTTCCATCGTCCAGGGACTCCCTAAGCCAATCCCATAAGGGGATTTGTGAACAAATTTAACAAGGAATTTTGCCAGCCAGGAAGGTTTGATATCCTTGATCGGAAACGCCCGCCCCTGGGTTATTGCTACAATCCGTTCACTCAAAAATATGATGTCATGTTCTTTGACATGGGGTAGGACATATTTTTCTACGACCTGAGAGATATTATCTCTATCCGTGATGACATGGGTCTTTATCGGCAGCCGGGCATAATTTTCTCCGTCCACTTCGATGATGAGTTTCTTACCTTCATTTGGTTGCCAGCCTGTTAATTCAGAACTTGGATGCACTTCTAGATTATATTCACTCGTTTGTGAAAGTCAATCCCAAAATGGTTATTTTGAACGATGGCTGATTCCTCTCCATATATTTTTTATATTTTATGAAGGGACGATAAAAAACTCATGAGCAAGATTTGTAAGGACAATCAATGATTTAGCGTTGAATACTTTTGTAGGGCAAGGTTTTTAGCCTGCGGATAAATGTTTTTAAATCTTAGGGTATCTCGCACTATCTTTGTTTATTATATGTTGCGTGAGCAGATTGATTATGCTACTTGTCTGGCGAGAAAGAGAATGGCTGGGTAAGCCTCTCTCTTCACTTAATCACTGAATGATTAATAAAAAGATTAGGCAGCCCAGCTGCTCCGAATAGATACCTTGGTCTTATATGACCGTATAGCAGTCTGGTTTAACCGTTAGGTATGATTCGGACCAAGAAATTATAATCTGAAGAAAGGGGGATGTAAAGTAAGAATTTAATTTATTGACAAACCTTTTATAGCAGTGGAGAAGAATCAGGAATGATGGCAATTGATTTTTTCCAAGAGATATATATAATTTAGGGTAAGGAGGCGCAATGGTACTTTTGGCATTTTATCTGTTTTCATATGAAATGTTGGTAAACCACCCACTTCCGGAAGTAGCCCTTACAGCACAAAGAGTGATCACCGAGTCAGGATATGCAATTGGATACAGAGATGAAAATGATATTGTTACCGTAAGTACCGAATTTGATATTCGCGATCTTCACCGGTATATCATTGAGGAATTTTCAGATGAAAATCCTGGCTGGACTCAAGCAAGGGTGCAGATATTCGTAAAAATAAGGGCGATAACCACCGAGAATACCAAGATTGAAATTAACGCTGTATTTGAACGTTTTGGCACACCTTCGGTATTATTGTTAATTCCACCGCATTGGCGTAATGCCGCGTCAAATGGTAATTTGGAAAAGGAATTAATGGACAAAATTATCGCGAGCCTGCCAACCAAGGGGGAAAAATGAGATTTATTATTCTTCTCTTGTCATGCGGAACAGCCTTGGCAAATCCACCTTGGACGCCAAATATAAAAGTAAGCCAAGATCCTGGAACGGGTAATCAAAACGAGACGACTATGGCGAACTATCAGGATACATTATTCTGTGGAGGCTGGAATGATAGCCGCACGGGCACATATCATGTGGGTTTCGCTCGTTCTACAAACGGAGGTATGACCTGGGCTGAAACCTTGATGTATGAACCTACCTATCCTTCAGATTGTGACCCCTGTATTGTAGTAAATGATTCTGGTCATATCTGCTATGTGTGGTTGTCATATAATACATCAAATTACACCGGTGATATATATCTTACAAAATCTCGCGATTGGGGTAGGACCTGGGGACAATCGCAGTGTCTGACACCCAATACGCCCAATAGCCTTGATGATAAACCTTGGGTTACAGTGGACGGCAACTACATGTTTTTGACCTGGTACGAATACGGGACGAGTTACAACCTAATGTTCAAACGCTCCACCAACTACGGGCAGACTTGGTCTTCAGCTGTAGCCATCGGTTCGGGCGGTAATGGAACGATGGCTTTCCGGGGGACTGGACAGAATTTGTTTGTTGGCTGGGGAATGCAGGACATCCGCCTAAATCGTTCCACAAACCTTGGAAGCACTTGGCTTGGACAACAAACGATTATCACCTGCCCCTGGAGTCCGCCTTCAACACCCTATCGTTTGAATAATATTCCCTCATTTGCGACAAGCCGGGATAGAACACGTTTATATGTTGTCTTCGCTGATTCCCGCTGGGGCAGTAATCAACTGGATGTTAGTTTTTCATATTCAACGGATCAGGGTATCACCTGGTCTACCCCGGTAAAAATAAATGATACTCCTGCGGGTGATACTACTTTGCAGTTTTATCCTTGGATTGCAGTGGATCCGAATGACAACCTCCATGTCGTCTGGCATGATACACGCGGTCGAAGCAGATACTGGATTGGCCAATACTATGCCTACTCCACTAATTATGGAATTACCTGGAGTGCCAATCAAAGAATTTCGGATACTGTAGCATATACCAATACCTTCATTGGTGATTATACTGCCTGTACAGCCGGAAGTCAATACATTGCGGCACTCTGGTGTGATTGCCGCAATGGGCAGACTAATCCTGACATCTATTTTTCACGGTGTCTGAATCAAATCGGAGTCGAAGAATTGACAAAAGACAAACTCACCAATCCGCGCTTACAATTATTCTTTCCGAATCCATTTACTAACAGCGCAAGAATAACATATTATCCGCCTGATGCCCAACTATCAATTTACCGTTTGGATGGAGAGAAAGTAGAAACGATAGAGGGGCCGGGTATTTACTTTCTCCAGTTAAGAAAAGATAACCAGACAATCACAAAGAAACTGGTGAAGATTGAATAACTAAAAAAGGTCAGAAGGGTTACCAGACTTTTGTTAGTTTTCTGATATCTTCGCCAGCGGTTGATTAAGTCTTAAAAATCTTAAACGAGGATTTTAGAAATTATATTTAACTTTCAGGACTAACTCGTCGTTTTCCTTCAGCCTGCCAAAGGATGTTCCATCTTTCCCATCAATCAGCCGCACGCCCAGTATCAGTTCGCAGTTATCAATTGGTTGATGAGAAATTTCCGGGGCATAGACAAAGGCATAGTTATTTTTAAAATCAGCAAAATCTTTGACTTCCAGGGCTCCCGCGAGAGGCATCAATTTCAATTTATCTTCGAATAATTTCCATTCCAGGCCGAGCAGGATATAATCTTCGATTTCCTTACCTCGCTCCTGGAAAAATCCGTGCACATACTGGAAGTTAATATAAATGCCATTTTTGAATGTGTAATCGCTACCAAGCACGAATTTGGTGTAAGGTTTATTATCAAGGATTAACGAATCCCGCACACCCATACCCAATTGTGATAAATCAATCTCATAATGGACACTCTCAGGGAAAAATAAAGCTCCTTCGGCCCATATCCCGATATCACCAATTGCGCCGGCGAAATCAGTACCGAAGATCTGCATTTTAGGAAAAATGAGTTCGTTGATGATATTAACATCGCCCAGCATGTTCACAGGTGTAAAGGTTGTCTTCTTTAAAATCGGTAAGCCATCCCGTCCATAGCAATAACTCATTGAGAAATCAAAATTGAAGATATTCTTTTTCAAACGGACTCCTTGGATTGAGTTTTTGATATGGTAATCGGGAAAGATGATTGAATTGGTGATCTGCACCGGGTTGATTCCCGGAGGAGGGGTAATATTTGAAGAGCTTGTATGCAACCCATTCGGCGGTAATAATGCCGGAGTAAAACGGGGGATAAAGACATAAGAGAGATTAAAACCTTTAATATAGCCGTCAATCTTTACTCCGTTGGAACTGAGATGTCGACCAAAGTCCCAGATATCTTCGAGGTCCAATGGATTAAGGTTATCGGTAGGATTTATCTTATCAGCAGTTCCCCAGGCAATCCGCTGCCGGCCGATGCGCAGATCAACATTTTCCACTGGAAATTTTTGAATATCGATGTAGCCCTCCCGAATATCGATTTCAAACGGAGCGATTTTTTCTTTTTTTGAAAGGTCTTCAAGATTTACGAAGTTGGGCAGATCGAATGAACGGAGCCAGATTTCGCTAAAGAATTTGATATGCTCATTGCTATTTTGCTCCAGATTCAGGTTCAATCGGTATTCCTCAAACGAGAGAGGATAATTTTCTTTTAGGAAAAAGCGGTGGTCGGTAGAAAAATATCCTGACCAATCAAGACCAAAAACAAGATTTAATGCCAAAAATACTATGGTCATTTTATTTATTTTTGGTAGTTTCATTTTGACCTCCTTTATTTTGTTAATGTGCCTTAACTATTTATCCCGGCAAAATTATATGTCAGTCATTGAAATTTTCTACTGAGCAAGATTTCGCTCCGTGAAGATTTCGTCTTTTAAGCCGGTATCTACCTTAATTTCTTCCAGCACAATTTCGGTTCTGTTGCCACTGCGAAGGTCCTGCATCACATAGTTTTTCGGGATAAGATATTCTTTTATCTTTTCGGTTTTTGGAATTTCCATTTGTTTTATCATCATGCCCTTTTTGTTGAAAAATTCAGATTTTACCGGAAAGAAATCATCCTTGCGCACATACAGATTTACCCGCGCATACTCGGAAATATGGCCGGGCTTGGGTGTGAGGATGAGTAAATAAAATTCCCCTTCGTTCTTTAAGCCTTCGGATTGCCACTTATCAGCATATCGCTTGGCTTCAAGGTCTTCGTAGGTGAAGTCGGTGCCGACAAACTTCTGATTTTTTACATGAGCAGCAATGCGTCGGGTCTTTTTGTATGCTGGAAGATAAACATAGAGCAGATCATCTGGTAACGAAAGAAACCCGATTCCTTTCTGGTCAGCCGGGGAGAGGACTTTTACTAATCTTTTGTTAGCACCTTTCTGATATAACTGGACTTCGCGTTTTTTTGTCTCGCCATTTTTATTTATGATATTTATCTTCATCAGCGCGGAGAGGTCTTTGGGTGCACTGAGGACTTCATCAACCTTTTTTAAAATCTCCTCGGCTTTTAAGGATTCTTCTGCCCATGCGGTTTGGATTACAATCAGCAGGATGGACAATATGCCGGTCATTTTCATGTAATTCTTCATTTTTGACCTCCTCGTTTTCTTGCCAAAGCTACTCCCAGCTTAATGGCTATCCCTTGTTTTTTAATTTTGTTCTTCATTTTTACTCCCTTTAAAATGTCTGCCTACCTTTAAAATGATTGCAGGCAAAAGAACAGTTGCCCCCAACCCCGTGCTCAGCATTGTTATGCCCAGTAAGATACCAAATCTTATCACCGGCACCAGGTTAGAGAAGATCAAAACCAAAAAACCCAGCATTACAGTAAAGACATTAACGATGATTGCACTTCCCGCATATTTTATTGTAGTAAGCAATGCTTTTTCAATATCGTTTTGTTTCCGTTCATGCGTATAACGGTTAAGAAAATGGATTGAATAATCAATACCAATTCCCACACAGATACTACCGATAAGCACCGTGGCAACATCAAGCGGAATTTTCAAGATGCCCATACTGCCGAAGAGGATGGACAATCCTAAGAAGATAGGCACGAGCCCTAAAATACTTTCAGGGAGTGAATGAGTGAGGAAAAGCAGACAGATAAAGATTGCGACAATTGCTATAATAAGACTGATCAACTGACTCTTTAATAAACTCTGATTGAGATGCTGGTAAACAAGTGCTGAGCCTGTAAATTCAAAATTATAGTTATGGTTATTTTTTAATTTTATATAATTCTGAATCTGCTTAATGATTAATTCACTTTCTTCACTATATGCACCAGGAGTCATTGCCTGAATAATGCCTTCGGTTTTATCTTCGTTGATAAGTTGTTCAATCGTTTCTTCTCCTTCAAGCAAAAAATATAGATTGCTGATTTTCTCTTTAGTATCAGGGATATTCTTACCTTCGCCCATGGCATCGTTCATTTCTTCAAGCAAATCAACTATTGACTGGGGGTGATAAACGCCTTTAAGGGTGTCAAGAAAGTTATGGAATTCCTTCATGGCTCGGAGCACTTCCGGGTCCTGTAAGTCGCCTTTTATCAGAATCTGAATGGGCACAGAGCCCCCAAAACTTTCTTCCATTATCTTTTCAGTGCGTCGAATTGAACTATTCGCTTTGAAATAATCGAGAAAATCTACTTTGGTCTTTATCAAGGGAATGCCTATTAAAAATCCAATGCCAATGATCGTCCCCACAATCCATACGATATCTTTATGGGTGAGGACCCAATGTCCAGTGTGCTCCATTAGCTGATTTAAAAATTTTAAACTTTGTCTTTGGTTGGGTTTTAAATTTTTGAGGTTACCCAAGATTGTGGGTATTAAAGTGATGCTGAGCAAAAATGCGAAAATAATCCCTAAAGATGTGAATATTCCGAATTGTTGTATCATTATTAGATAAGAACCAAAGATGAAAGATGTGAAACCAATGATTGTGGTGAAGGCGGCGAGGAATACCGGAATAATAACCTTTGATAGAGCATTTTTTGCCCTTGTTTGAGCATTTTCGTCCTTTTCTTCCATAAATTTGCAGATCACATGGATTGCGTAGGCACTACCTACAGCCATAAGGATTGCTGGAATTATATTTGTGATAATGGTGAGAGGAACACCACACATTGCTATAAATCCAACTGTCCAGAGCGCACTCAATCCTACGGACAAAAGGGGCATGAGCACATAAATAGTTGAACCAAAACTGAAATAAAGAACGACTAAAATAATCAATGCCACAAACGGCAAAAGCACTTTGATATCTTTTATTATGAGATCATTTATCGCATTTAACTGGAAAGGCAGCCCGGCAAAGTAGGTTTTGATACCTCGCAAGTTTGCATTCTTCGTAACACGTTCAATTGCCTTGGCTACTTTAGATTTGTCGCCATCAATCCGACAGATTATCAGCGTCGTTTTTGCATCTTCGGAAATCAACTTATTCCGATAGATCTCTTTACACAGGGCATATTCTTTAATTTTTTCTAAGTCCCTCTGTTCGGGGATATTATCTTCATCTATCAATTTGCCAATCTCTAATCCTTCGGTCGTCTTTTTGATATCCAAGACATTAGTGAGACTTGTCACATAACTTATTCCTTCAATCTGACGGAACTGGCGAGTGAGTTCGGCGATGGCTTTTATGGTTTCGAGTTTAAAAACATCATCGGATTTTATGATTACGATTCCTAAACTATTCCCGCCATATTTTTCACCGAGGTAATCAAGGAGTTTGACCGCGGGGTCGGTTTTAGGTAAATAACTACCCAGATCGGAATTCACCGCGACCTTTCTTAAAAAGAATGCAAATAGCAGGCTCAATACTACCGAGATTATCACCACCAAATTTCGCTTGGTGACAACCCATGAGGCAATTTTTCTCATTGATTTTCTCCTTTATAGAATTTTTGACCATTTTTGTTTTTTGGTCGAAAGTCGCTTAAAAAATTTTTAATCATCTTTTTAAAATCCCCCGATAAAGCATCTCCAACATTGCCTCGGTCTTTTTCTCTAATTTACCAATGTCCTCTTCAATCCCCCAGAGGTATTCAAAACCCTTCAAAGCCGTGACAAAATAATTGGCAGCCAGCACTGGGTCGGGGATAGCAAAGATATTTTTTTTGATGCCTTCCCGCAAGATATCCAAAATGAGTTTTGTCTCGTAGCGGTCATAGTTTTCTCGGAAGCGCTGGATAAAATCATACTCTTTGAAATACTCCTCTCGGAAAGAACTGTAAAACCGGGCAATGCGATGGAATACCCGCATCCGGGTGAGGACATAGATTGTTAGTTTCTCCTTCGGGTCGCTTGCCGACGCCAGGGCATTTCTTATCTCCGATTTCACCGCACTTGCTTCTTTTTCAATCACGGCAAGAAAGATTTCTTCTTTGTTTTTGAAATAGTAATAAACCGAGCTTTTACCCTTGCGGGCTGCCCGGGCAATGGCATCCATGGTGGCTTTACGATAGCCGAACCGGGCAAAGATATATCGCGCGGCGTCCACTATCGCATCACGCATTGCTTTTTTGGAGACCGTCATATAATGCTCCCTTTTAGATTTTTCGACCAAAATGGTTTTTTATTCGAAAACATGGTCTATTATAATTAAAAAATGAAAATTGTCAAGAGGTGATGAAAATAAAAAACCGCCTCCCGGTTCAAACCGGGAGGCGGCAAAATCCAGGATATGGATTACCTTACGAGGACCAATTTGTGGGTTGCAATCTTACCTTCTGCTTCCAGTCTCAGGAAATAGATACCATCAGGAAGCTGGTCATTATCCCAGCGGACCTGTTTCATACCCGGTGATTCTCTACGGTTAACGAGGGTAGTGATTTCCCGGCCGGTAGCATCAAAAACTTTTAGTAGCACCTCAGTTTCTTGGGTTATAGTATAGGTGATGACTGCAGATTTTGTGGGATTCGGAATATTAGGAGCGAAGCCAAATTTCGCTTTTATATCAGAGGTACCAGTTTTTTCTGAAACTCCGGGTACGAACCAGGGGAGTTTCCATACTTGAGCCGTCGCGGTCCAATCACCGTTATCGTCACCACCGCAGACATAGATTTCATTATAACCCTGCCGGGCAATGAGAAAGTCGTTGCGCACGATCGTCAATGGATAGTCGGGAAGCGCTGTCCAGATGTTATTATCAATATCATATTCCCAGGCGTGAGCAGTAGGGGTAGCGGCACTTTCAAAACCACCCACCATATAGAGATATCTGCGGCCATTGCGATACATCTGGGTTGCACCGTTGTTGAAATTCGGTATGGGAAGTGCTGCACCCGTATTCCAAGTGATATTTTCACAATTGGCAGGATTGATCACTCCGTAATAGAGATTGGAATAAGCGGCACTGCCATTATACCCGCCTACTACCCATATCGTATCACCGGTGATCGCCACCCCACCCATCATGAAATTTGTTGGGAGACTGGTTCCGGTTGTCCAGGTATTGGTATAGGTATTGTAAATCTGGACATTATTCGTCGGAGCTGAGCCATTGTATCCACCCAAGAAGTAGATGAGCGAATCTTTATATGCTACCTGGCCACCAGCAATCCGTGCCTGTGGAACATTTGCACCGGTGCTCCAGGAGTTATTCGCCACATCATAAATCATTGTGTAATTCCGGACGCTGCCATCGTATGGTCCAAAGATATAGAATTTTCCCCGGACATAGGTGGCATCAATCCAGTCACCGGCATAAGGCATATTAGCCATGGTCTGCCAGGAATTGTTAGAGGGATCGTAACGGAAGGTATAATTGTGGTAATTGTAACCGCCATCCGGTGTCCCGCCGAAGGAATAGATATCATCATTCACCGGGTCATACCCCGTGCCATTGGAAAGTTCGGCATTGGGGAGATCAGTACAACGGACCCAATTACCCACCGTAGAGACGGTGGTAGTGGAACGAATGGTGTCATTACTCGGATTTTCATCGCCTGCCAGAACCGTGTAGAATGTTAAATCGTAGACAATTCCTTCAGTCGTGCAAGAAGTCCAGCTTGGAAATGTCGCGGTTGCTTCCTGTCCAGGAGCTAAAGAAGAAATACTTGTGCTCTGGTTGTAGATATTCACCCCTGCTGAATCAATCCGGCAATATACATTGAAGCTTTCCGTATTCTGTCCGAAATTCTTCACTCTCGCCTGCGGTTCGACCGAAACACCCGGTCCGATTCGTGTACCCGGTGCCAGAACCGTTCTCATTCCTACATCATGGTTATAACTCGGCAGGAAGAAGCGGATTGCTAAACTATCGATAAGGGATTGTGTGTTGTAGGAGAATTGCAGAGCCCAGAGTGGTGGCTGGGTAGGTCTTCCCTGGATGCCCACAGTGGCGCTTGAGCCAGCGGCATTCATTGCATCAAGATACTGGAAGATGATCTCGCCGGTGCTGCCAATCAATATCGCTTCAAAGGTCAGGAAATCACTCGTGCCGTAAATTGGAACATTATACCATTCCACGACCAAGGTATCACCGAATATCTGGTAGAAAACGCCACCCGCACCAGATGCTGCTGGATTCAAATCATCCCAGTAGGGAGCGATAAAGATTTGCACTCCGTAACTATTCTGGCTGGGAATTGGTAGATTAGAAAATCCCAGGTAACGATCCTGGAAATAAATCGTTCCATTGGAAGCGACAGCGATATTGTTGTAAATGCTATCGTAAAATGTGAACTGGAAAGATATCGGATAGTAATAGCCATCATCAGGCAAATTCAGATTGTAACCGGTACCCGAAATTTCAATCCAGTTAAATACCGGTCCACCAGGATCGCGGGAATCTAACCACTGATAGCCGAAATCATCCGGTCCTCCACCCCGGGGGAAGAATGACGGTGCTTTCAATCCTGCGGATGGAAGTTCATTTGTTCCCTTCGGAAAGGGCTCGTATCCTTTTATCACCTTGCCTTGCACATCAGCGTATACGAAGGCAAGAGATATAAGGATGCTAAACATTATTGTAATTAATTGCTTCATTTCTTCTCCTTTTTATTAAACCCTTGCACACTACCAACCTCATGGCTAATCTCTTAGCCCACCTGTCTTTTTAGTTTTTTTCACCTCCTTTCAGAGGACGAGTTTATTATAATTATATTATAATCACAAATTACCAAAAGTCAAGTACCCGATTGACAAATTTGATCTTATCAGTTATAATGGTAAGGGATTTTAAAAAAGTAGTTAAGTTTAAAGGTTAAAATTACAGAAGTTGACATCAGCCGAGATGGCGGAACTGGGAGACGCGGCGGACTCAAAATCCGCAGTGCTGAAAGGCACGTGGGGGTTCAACTCCCCCTCTCGGCATAAAAACTTATACAGTCCAGTTTTTCAAAATGATATCTTTTTTGGTGAGGGAGACTTTTAAAAGCGGTGTGCGGTCAATTTCCTTACCCTTTTCCCGGGCTTTGATTACGAACTCCACATGTTTTTCCTCTGTAAGATTTAAATTATCCAATGGAATTGCAACCTCTGCAATTTCTTCAATTTTAAAAGTCACATTTTCAGCAATACCTAAGACATATTTCAAGCCTGGCGGCTTTTCAAAGTTTATCTCATATTCATACTGATTGATATCTTGATTTACCACATCAAATCTGATATATAAATTTTTATCATCAAAACCATAGAAAACCTTGGCAAAAAGCCCGGCAAACCGTTGCATCGTACCTCCGGTCCTTTGCAGGTCCAGATAACCCGCGTTATACCATTCATAAAAAAAAGTCAATTTTCCATCAATGGTAGGTGTGATACAATCAATGGGTTGGGTTGCCGCAATCTCTGATTGAGGATTTATTGGTAAAAATAGTTCATGGGGTGGTTCCATGTTCAACCTTTGATAAATCCAGAGGGCATTTTTTCGGAATAGCTCATCAAATATCTCCGTCGTCACCGCAAAGAAATCGTCACCAAACCACCAGAACCAATCACTCCCTTCAAGAAAATAAAGTCTTTGCCAGATTTGGCTATCCTGAGTTCCGGAAGCCACTATTTTTTCGCGTAAGTTTTTGATAATCAACCAGGCTTTATGATCCTCAGATTTACCAATCCATATATTAAAATTGGCACCAATCCAGGAGCCCGGAAACAAATTGGTAAGATTGTTCACAGGTGAGGGATATTCGCTGAGGAATCTGGAAAATGTCGTTGTGGGAATTCGTTCTTCACTCAGGCGCTGATACAGCAGATTTAAAAACTCCGTGCCATCGTTATCAAAGTACTCCCAGGCATTTTCGCCATCAAGGATTACCGGCAGGATATATTTCTCAGTCGGCGAAAGGGAACCGGCAATCTGTTTTATCCGGGTAATAAAATCTTCCACCGCTTTCTCGGCTTCCCAGCCGTTATAGACAAAGGCAATCCGGTCGGATAATAGATGATCGCGGAAAAATATTTTAACATTGCCTATCTGCCATGGGCGATAGAGGCGGTGGCTTTGATTAGGTATACCGTGTTCATCTCTCTTGAATGAAATATTTATGGAACGGGCGAGGATTTCTTCATCAGTGGCAATCCATTCAATACCGAGTTCAGATAAAATGGGTATCAATTCTGCACAGACGCTTCCTTCGGAGGGCCAAAGTCCCTTAGGCCGGAAGCCAAAGATATCTTCAAATACCTTCAGTCCCTGCAATATCTGAGCACGGGCATCCTCCGGATGTTTGAACTCAAAGGGTATTTCCAGATTAGGAGTGGAGATTTTTGCCAGGTTGCTATTGATTAGCAAGGGCAGAATCGGATGGGCTAATGGCGAGGTTGTCAATTCAATCTGTCCAGATTGATAGGCATTCTTATATTCATCAAACAATGAACCGATGATTTTATTCTGGAGATTGATGATTATCTCTTTATCCTGTTCACGAAAATTTTTTCCTTTCTGATAAAGCTCTTTTATCTCTTCGCGAAAGAGTGGGTCAATCCAGACGAGATTCGCCCATATCTGGAGGTCTCGGAACTCATCAGTGGTAAAACTCTCGGCAACACTCGGTAATTCTTCGGGAACCAATTTTTTTCCTCGCTTCATCAACAAAGAGAAATACCGGGGATAAGGTTCGACCATCTTTTCCCAGTTGGCAAGAAAAAAATCTTTTAAGATTTCCACTTTTTCTTCAAGCGTCAGGTCTTCGGCCCGTTTTCGGAAAAGCAGAAATTGTCGGTCGGTGCTTTTTCCTTCTTTATATTCTTTAATCTGTAAAAGGAGTGAAGGGGTAAAATTAAAGGTAGCAGTAAGCATCGGGAATTTCTGCAAGTTTTTCAGCATATCTAAATAATCTTTGATTGCATGGAGTCTGACCCAAGGCATGGGCAGGACATTATCGTCAGGTGTGGAGTAGATCGGCTGATGAAAATGCCATAAAAATGCGAGGGAAAGATTATTCATAGATACTTAAGCCTGAAGAATTGAATCGATTGGGCTATCGGTTAAAATAACCAAGATAGAACCGGGCATCATTGGTGATATCCTGCGGTGGATTTTGTTCAAGAAGTTTTTTTAGAATCTCCCGAGCTCTTTCAGGATTACCCAATATCCCATTAATTCTTCCCCAGGCAAGCATGCCTAAGAAATAGAAGTGGGATTTTTTGTTTTTTGCAACTTTTTCATAATATTTCATTGCCCTTTCATAATCTTTTAAGCCCTCCGCTGCACAACCAGCACCAAATTGGGCAGATGGCGTTAACAGGGGATCTCTTTTTTCTTTCGATAAAAATCGATCAAAGTAATCAAGGGCTTCGCTGAAGCGTGCCGTATTATAATTTATCACACCCAGATAATAATAAGCAACTCTTCCTGGACGAGTGTTACCAAATTTCTCAGTCAATTGCAAAAAATAGTTTTCGGCATCCTGTAAGCGCCCCATGCTCACCAGATTGATTGCCTGGGTATAAAGGAGTTCAGCCTCCGGATTTGTTTTTTCCTGGGGGTATAAGAGATACCCTATGATAAAAATTGCTGCCAAAAGCCCAATACCCAACCAGGTGGCGGTCTCGCGATGGCGCACGATAAATTTTATCACTCTTTCCATCGTGCGCTGGAAAGAATCCTCACTCTTCACGCCTCTTTTCATATCTTTCATAAATTCTCCTTATAGATTATCGTCAGTTACCCGTAAATACCCCTGACCCGATTTGAACGGGTGACCTGCGGTTTAGGAAACCGCTGCTCTATCCTGCTGAGCTACAGGGGCACAGATATTGTCAAATTATATAAAAATTACAACAAAAGTCAACAATTCGATGCTATGAGTTTTTTATATCTTATGAAGTAACGATTAAACTCATGGACAAAATTTGTAAGGGTAATCAATGATTTAGCGTTAGGTACTTTTGTAGGGCAACACTTTAGTGATTCTCTCTCGGGTGGCAATCGGTAAAATGGTAGCCGCAGGCTTTAGCCCGCGCTAAGAAAGGTAGCGCAACCTGAAGGTTGCAACTACCGTTTAACGCAGAAGAATGGCTTTTTCTACTTTCTGATAACCATCGGTTTCAAGCCGAACAAAATAGACACCAGCGGATAGATCTTTTGGTGTAATCAATAGTTCATTCATTCCAATCTTGGACTTTATTATATTCTTTTCATTCACAAGCCTGCCACAAACATCATAAATTTTGATTGTGATTTTACGCTCGTCCGGGGAATTGAACCGAAGCCTTATTACACCTTTTGCTGGATTGGGATATAGCCTGTCAAAGTAAAACGGACTCGTAAGTTTTGTCTCTTCACCCTGTGGACCACCACCACCAACC
The DNA here is from genome assembly GCA_039802205.1 of candidate division WOR-3 bacterium. Classification (NCBI taxonomy): domain Bacteria; kingdom Pseudomonadati; phylum Caldifarciminota; species Caldifarciminota bacterium. The sequence goes on along the minus strand of JBDRWD010000018.1, from coordinate 11,276 downwards.
TCTTCTGCATAAATCTCAAATCCTGAAAGGACTGCAACCGTGCCATTTAAGAGTTTTACTTTTATCGTAATCTCATTGTCATGAATACAGGCATCAGGAATCCAGGATTCTTCTATTATTTTTTCTCCTGGTTTTACCCATTTATTATGGTGAAAGATATCATCAATATTGAACTGTAGGTGTATCTTGTTTCCTTCTTCATGATACCAGGTCCAGCGGACCTTATATTTTGTATGTGGTGAATGGAGAGTCAAATGATAGACCAATTCAGTGCTGTCATAGTCAAATGTCTTATAGTCTTCAGTCCCCAATACCTTATACCGGTCTCTCTGGACCAGAATCGGCACCGGGGTTTCAGTCCCCATATCAAAGGCATACTTTGGCGCAACCTCAGTTATTGGCAGATTGAGATAATAGATTGTTCCGATTGAATCAATCTCGCTATACTCGGTCCAGACCAGGTCAATTGATGGAGGCTTTGGGTTGAATAGAATCTGGGGATAAGAAATCAAATCTGTAGAATAGTTGACTTCTATTGGATTTATTGTGCCACTTGCCGGAATTGCACCGTAATATAAATGAGATAATCCATTCTCTTTCTTTGTCCAGGCCAAATACTGACCACTTGAAACTTGCCCTGAACTCGTTTCAGGGTCTCCGGTCGTCAAGCTCCAGGTCTGGCTCAAATTTTCTGTCCCAGTCCAGGAATATCTATACCTGATTGAATCCCTTGCAGTATAGAATAATTGAATCTGGTCTCCATTCATCCCAATAAATGGAAAATCAACATTCTCATCAAAGATTTGGTGGTAATATTCGTATCAACAATCGTATAATATCTCATATTCGTTGAATCACCCTCCCAGAGGATATGGGGAATACCTGCTAAGTCTACGGTAATAGAAGGAGAGATGAGCAATGGCAGTAATGAATCCTGATAAACATAAGGGTCATACGGAGTCGGTGTGATACTTATCGCATCAATGGATTGAGGGGTAAATGCTAATGGATTATTTATATTGAATTTGCTGTAGATTAAATTCCTTGATTCAAGGACAATCACCTGTGGTGCAGGTCCGCCTGGTTCTGGATGATAGGTTGGACCAAAGTAGGACTTGAAGGTGATATAGGCAAAAGAATCCTTTATTGCTAATGATGGTGCACCAATACCCCAGAAGAACGAATTATAGGTATGCATCAGAGGAATGGGTGAAGACCATTGAGAACCATCAAAACAACTATATCTTAATTCCTCAAGAAAATACGGCATCCCCTGATTGTAAGACCAGACACAATGGATTTTGCCGTTGTTATCCATTGCGAGTGCAGGGTATTTACCTTCACCGATTGGAACTGGCTCTGCCCATGATGTATCCTGCAAGAAAGTATGATAGATATTATTCCCGCTTGTAAATGCCAGATGCAAAACTCCACTCGCATCCCGAATCAACCGCCTTGAATTGTTAAATCCCGTTGCCTCAGGGATATCAGACTGGGCAACAGCAAGCACTGGATACTGATAAGCCGGTGGCAGATTAACTACCTTCCGCACAAGATAATGATTATTTCCAACTTTTTCAGTCCAGAGAGCAAACAACTTCTGTCCTAAGGCGCTGCTGCCAAAGACGACCCCTTGAGGATAAGAAGATACATCTGCGGATTGCGAAAGATTTCCTAAATCCTGCCATTCTCCAGTTCCAAGCCTCCGCGCATAATGTATATCATCCCCTGCCTTCCACAAAACCACATCCTTTCCTGCAAGATAACTATAACCCTCAATGCCATCGTAATAATCAAAATTACTACTTACCAATTCAATGGGCTGATTCACATCATAGGTATTGGTATTATTCTGCCAGGGAATCCACAAAAAGAAAAGCCCTTCTTGTTGTGTATTATAATTCCCACCCTCAAAAGTAATCCTCAGCTCATTCTGCCCTGCCCAGAGCGAAGGTGAACCGAAACTACCATAAACATCGGGAAGTGGAACAGGGTGCCAGTCAGTAGACCCGATTGTTCGATAATACAATTTTAATGTATACGATTGAGACTCATGCACTAAAACCACAATCCTATCATCCCCTGGATTACTCGGATTACCCTTATCATAACCGATAGAAGGGAAAGGATTTATTGATGATGTATTGGGCACAGTTGAATCTGCAGATGAATATGGATCGCTTAGTAGGAACCCCACAATATGTAAATTCCCGCCCATAGGAAACTTAAAGGCTACATACCCACTATCGGATGTCAAAGATAGTGATGGATGCCCAATGTAATCTTCAGGCGGTGTCCAGTTTGGATCTTCACTGAATTTTTGACTGTAAATCTCTCCAATTTGCCAGTTGTTGTTCGTGTAATATGCGCAATAATAACTGCGAAACCATCCTGCAGTTCCTTTCCCACTACTGCTCCAATATACTGAGCCCCAAACTACATAGGGAATACCATTATTGCTTATTGCAATAGCAGGCTGGCTCTTTCTATTGTCCTCCTCATACATTTTATGCAATTCATCCCGCACAAAACTATTCCCACCATCTGTTGAGCGGAGACAATAAACATGCCTGGTCCCGCAACCCCAATCTCCCCCTGTATACGCCACATACAAATTATTCCCATACTTCGCAACCTTCGCCCCATTATTATACGCCGACATTTTTGAATAATTTGACTGGGCAAGTGCACCACAGACGGCGTGTGTCTCATTAGACCAAGGAGATAAATGCTGATACCCTGCATCATAACAACGGACCATATATGTATATTTGTGACAAAATTGAACATCGGTATCAATGTATTGCGTTAAATTCGGCTGGGGGATATCTTTCCAATTATAATTCCACTGACCATCGTCAACTTTTCGTGCAATAATAAACCCTGCTTCTCTACCAGAAAAATCCTGCCAGTTTAACTTAATCGAAATCATATCAGGCGAAGATGCAACGAGATAATAAGGTCCTTTTAGTGCGACAATGTTTATATCCAGTAATTTGGGACGATAATTATGCTTAGAAGCAGTTAAATTTGCCGGTCCTTCATAGAATCCGCTGGGAATCGGCCCTAAATATGCATATCCATCGGCTCCGCTATACCCAGTAAGATGAATACCATTAGGCCAACCTTGTTTATTCCAAATACACACAAGTGCATCTTTTATTGGATTATATTGTGGGTCATGCACATAAACTCGATAGGTTTCACCCCATTCAGCATTTCCCGGCCAATCAAGGGATAATATCTTTGGAATATCAGTCCACATTTCTAAAGAAGGGTCACCTAAGAGATTCATTAGATAAGCGGTTTCTCTTGCTTGGGGGTCGTTTGCACCATAATAATTTATAACATGCATTTTCCCATCGTTACAAGCGGGTTGCAAATTTGTAATACAATCCTCAAGCATTGCGTGAAAAATTGCAATTGTTAGGGTATCGTTGTAAAAGGAGTAGCTAATATTTGTAGCGCCAAAGTACCCAACCCCACCCTTTGGTTGACACATAAATGCCTCACCCATACAAAAATGACCGGTGTAGGTAAAATTATTTGCAAGACAAGTGGGAGCAATTACAACAGGATAAGAATTAGTATTTGTTAAGTTATTAAGTACATGAGCTGTTGTAAATTCCACAGATGACCATTCTGTTGTATCACCATGGCCACGATAAACAACAAAATTACGATTCCGGTTTATCGAATCGGCGATTGCAATGGGTGATGGGTGATTTAAACTATCCGCCTGTAAAAAACCGTGGCTTAATAACATTTGTCTAACAACACCAATCGTATAATCAAAAATTCTACCACTTTGCGTGATACAAATTCCTGTCTCACGCTTATACCAATCCCCGGTTAAATTCCCACCCTCATAAAGCATAATTTTACTTCTCATATTCGTGGCTTCAGAACTACTGCCAGCGGGTAACCTACCGATAAAAATGTCAGAAAGATAATCATCACCAGCAATAAGGGAATAATTATGGTCGGTTGGTATTGGATTATAGGGGTAATTAGGATCATTGTATCTGTAGGCTGGCAGATAATTATCATCACCGATAAAAAGAACATATTCCAAAGGAATACTCCAGTTCTCGTAAGCATGCTTAATATAATTATAAATAGCTTGTGTGGTAAAACCAATTTCAGAGAGAGGTTTAATAACTACCTTATGCCCGAGCCGTGATTTCCAACTAAATAAAGGTAAACATGCCTCATAAAAAATATCATGCACAATTATCAGATAACTTCCTTCCCATTCGGTCCGTTCACCAATATACTCATCATAGTTTAGGATGTACTTCTTGTAGAGTTTTGTGAATGTTTTGGTTGGCCTTGGAGGTAAGATAGGGTTGTTGCCGGTATTTAAACCAACGTATTCAATTATCACTTTAAATTTTGTGATAATACGTATCTTTCTTATTAGAGGGTTAAATTGTATTGGGTAAACCTGTAATTGGATAACTCGATAATCACGCCACAGTGCTGGACCATAATATGATGCTAATGTCTCTGGGTAATAAATATCCCGATTGTAGAGACTATCATTTATGATAAAGCTGTCTGGTACAAATTCAGGTAGAGGCCTTTGAGCTGGCATGAGGCAATAATCAGATAATAAAGTATCTTTGATTACTACAAGTGTTACTTTTACATCTTTAGATGATGGGATTGCAATAATTTTGTAAATCGCTGGTACCATCGGTAGACCTTCCCTGAGATAAACGCCGGTATTAGGAATGTCGACAATATTGTATTCAGTATTATTAATCACAGTATCAATTTTGTAGAAACCAGGCACCGCAATTTCCAATGATGTTTGAAAGTCATCCGAATGTATTACATTAATTAAACATTCTTGACCCGTTCCCTCCAATTTGATCCAATCTTTACCATTTGAGAAAGAACATAATATTGTAAATATCAAAATCAAAGTTCTCTTCATTGTTTACCTCCTGGGAAATACATAACCCCCAAATATAACCGTAAAGGATAATTACTTATGACATGAGTTACTGCCCGCGTGAGAGAATACCCCAAACAAAACCCAAGTTGAATATGAACTCGTGGAGAAATATATATTTCCCCGCCTAAGCCAGTATAGATGTAAAAGAATTTTTCACAATGCTCAATTTTACCTTTTGAGAAAAGACTATCTTCCAACCACAATTCCCAATTACCATCAAACTCAACAAGAGGTTCAACACCCCCATTCCAAATTAATGTGATAAAACCCTTCTTGAGAAACTTGAAATCTATTCCAATCGGCAGAAGAAGATTATTTAAATAATAAACACCCGTAAACCCTTCACCAAAATCTACTGATTTAATGTATTGGTAGGCCGGAGCAAATTCAATATCCATAAACTCAGTAATTTTTTGCTTCGCAGATAATCCTATAATTAACTGTTGAGTAGAGTCTCTTATCACGCGTTTAAGAAGGTAATTATATCCTAAACCTGTTTTTATTCCTATTGATAATTTACTCTCAGAATTGTTATTTAATTTATTTTCTGGTAGTGCACTGTTGCTGAAAAGCAATCTATAAGTCGACCTTGGGACAGACCTTGAGGACAGGTATAAACTTTTAAACTTTTGAAAGTTCCGTATTAACGAAGGCTTCGCCTCAGTTTTAAGCACATCTCCATACCCAAAACAGAGGCTTACCAACACTACAAAAGAAACAAATGCAAAAGGGATAATCTTACCCATTTTTACCCCCTTGTTAGTCAAATCCCAAATTCCAAGCACCAAATTCCAAACAATACTCAAACCCCAATTTCCCAATTCAATTGATTTGTTAACAAATTGTTTCATCACTTTTTCGCTTCCTGCAAGTCCGCCGAAGGCGGACGATACTGCACCATTCCATCCGGTCTATCTTGTCTTCTTAGTTTCTCTGGTTTATCCTGTTCCCCTTCTTTCCCCCTATTCACCCTTATTCTCCCTTTTCCACCCTTGTTAAATCGTTCCACGATTCACGGTAAGCGTTTCACGAACTATTCACTTCTTCACCCCTTTTCACCCTTCTTTTCCCTTTTTCGCCCTCTTTAGCCTTTTTTCGCCTTATATTGCCTTTTATAATTATACTCTATTATATTCATGTTTTTTTTTTGTCAACACCCAAAACGCACCCCTTCCGGATGCAAGCCTGGCCTACATTTGCGTGATTTCTAACATTATAAATTTTTGCCATTTTTTATCCCCATTTTCAAAAATTGATAGAAATGCCCTTTTTAAAACACACCATTATTATATTTCAGAAGTTTACACTTTTAAAGCAGGCTGGAAAGTGTAAACCAGTAGGCCAAATAAAACCACCCACATGTCCGTCTAAAGTTGTAGAATGAATCGTCACCCAATAAAACCAGGGTAAGAGAGTAAAAGTTTTGTCATAATAACCATTGGCATCAGTATACCAACTTGCAATTGGTGTTGGGAATTGTGAGCCTAAATACTGTGTCCACAATATCATAAGAACTCCAGGAACTACATCGTTGGTATTTGTGTCATTATTTCGGTACCTTACAGTTCCATAAATTCGCAATGTTTTTAGAGATTTTGGTAGTGCACCTCCCCAGTTATTTAAACTATCTTCTATCTCAGCGATAATAGAATCTGGAATTTCATAATTATAAGGCACATCCGCTGATGGTGTTGCGCCATAGAAAATTGTATCCGTATAGACCGAAATGTAGTAATGTGCAACTTCATGCCAGAGGTTTTTGTGAACGGTATCTAAAGAAGAAAACTCCACAGCAATGTCATAGAAGCCAATTTTGTCAATTTGCAGAATATAATTATAATTAGCCGAGTCGCCAGCATTTAATGAGACAGTATCGGCAAGGTTTGCAGAAAGTAAGTTTATATGTCTATTGCCAAAATGCCATTTAATTTCAGTACGCGGTGCATCAGTCAAGGCTTTGACACTCAATCTCAAGGTAAATTCCTCCCCAATATGAGGTTTACCCTGCACTAAATCTAAGTATACCCGATAAAGTGGCTTAGGAAAAATAACAGTGGCATAAAGACCGTTTGTCACAAACGCTAATAAAACCAATAATTTAATGCTTCTCATTTTACACCTCCTCTAAAATTTCTCAAGAATCCATAATTCAAAACCGCCATAAACAAAACCTTCTTGACAACTTCTTGCTGCACAGAACACAATTTGGTCTGAATCTAATGGATTAAAATCAATACAATTCCCCAAAGCGGCCCAAACAGTAACTTCATATGGCCGTACGTCTAATTCAGTCTTTTCACGGGCGCTTATACTGATTATAAAAATCCCACTATGTTCCCAAGCAGTGATGATTGAATCAGAAGAATAAGGGAAAAAAGATACGCATAAGCTGCCAAATTCTGAAAATTCATACAAAATTACGTTATTTATGATATCTACAACGTACTCCTTTGCGGGTGTATTTGTATGGACATAATAGGCTAATGAATCATTATAGATACTAAAAGCCCCTATATTGCTTGAGATAATCAAGGTATCAACATTATTATTGAGGTTGATTCTATAAAGTCCATATCTATCAGAATAATAAACAAGAGTATCCGCAGTGCCAAATTGTAGTCCAATACAAGGATAATAGCCATTTGCTAAAGTTTTTATCTCTGCTGTTTTAACATTATACAAAATCAGCGGCGAATACATTCCATAAGGCTCTGAAGTGAAAGCAGCTAAAAGTGTTTCACTTGGTGAGATATCCATATTGATAGCTGATTCAGGAAATACAAGTTCGTTTGATTGACCATCGTCTTTAATGCGCCAGATTTCTCCAGGTCCATACTCCCCATCCTTCTCATGGTCGCATCTAATATAATATATCCATCCACCCCTCGTCCATCTCGGATTCAAAAGACTATAATTTTCTTCTTTCAAGAGAAGTCTTAAATTGGGATTCCTTTTGAATCTCGGACAAGAGATACCTACCAATAATAAAATAATTACAACCATTCCTCTTACACAAAAAATTACCCTACCCATTTTTACCCCCTTTTTGCAAAGCAAAACATTTCCTGCAAGCGAAGCGATACTGCAATTCCTGCAAGTTCATTCCCTTTTTCCCTTCTTTATTGCCTCTTTGCAGTTCTGCCTTCTTTAGCCATTTTGAGCCCTTTAATAATCTTTTTCTACTATACATTATACTAAAAAAAAGCATTTGTCAAGGGGTAAAGTGACATTTCACAAAAAATTTCAGGCATAGTTTTTGCATATAAAAAACAAAAATCAACATTTTCCGCCTGCCCAAAAATGTTGATTTTTGAGCGTTATTCCATATCTTAACACCTTCGCCCCATTATTATACGCCGACATCCTGGAATAATTTGACTGGGCAAGCACACCACAAGAATACTCAACCACATTTGACCAGGCAGATGTATCATAAGAGGCGTTTGTTGCCCTGGCAACTACAACATATTTGTATTTATGCAGCCATTCAACATTATCAACAAAGAAAGTTTCAATTGGACTATTCGCCTGATGATACCCATAATGCCATTGATTGGTTATATCATTCCAGCGATGAACAATATATTTTTGGGCATAAATTGAATTATTATGCCAGGATATTTGAACCTGGTTTGGTGGAACCTCAACAGCCTGTCGCAATGTCGGTGCATCAACCCAAGAAACTTGGACCCCATATAACTTTGCCGCTGGCGAATCCGCATGCCCTACCCAAGATTTATAATGAACCGAAACTTCATAATTATATGTTTGACCCCGTTGTAATCCATTATTTTGTGTATCAATGAATTCTTTTGTTGTGGGATGCCCAATATCTACACCATTCCGTTTGACAATATAATATTGGACTTTACTCGGTTGGTCAAAATCCCAAACCAACTTCACCGAATCCTCTTTTACATAGACAGTATGGAAATTATAGGGGGAGGCAGTAACCTTTATCATTTTTGCACAATAAACTCTTCGCCCATCAACTTTGGTAACACAGACACTCACTTTAAAACATGTATCTAAAGTTGCCGTAAGGTGGTAAATATGAGTCGGTGTTAAGGTATATCCATATGTTCCATCACCGAAATCCCAGTAATAATTATAAAGTGCATTGTAACTACCTACATAACTGTAACTTGCTTGAAAATAAACAGTTACAGGGAGTACCAAATTGCCTTCGGGGTGACTGATAATAAGGTTCACAGAATCCCTGATATGAAATAAATGGAGTTCACCCTCCTTCAGTGCTTCTAAAGTATAGCAATAACAGATTGTGTCATCGTCCCAAAGAACCCATCGGACATCATTGCTATGCAGATGGCCACCTATTGAGCGGGCTGGAGGATGATTATTTAAAAGCCCCGCTTCAGCAATTTCGTGTATTTCTCCGGTGCTAAAGCAAGAGGCATGCCCCCGGTATGGATTGGTGGTCGAATATCACCATTTTTTGATTTGAAATTTGATTATGCAACCAATTCCAAGTATAACCCCAGGGTTTGTCCCTATATACATCTGCCCATGGACAAATTCCGTATCCGATGATAGCATGCTGACGTGTGTTGAAATCGGTGCAAATAAAGTGGTATTGGTGATAATCAAAGGCAAAATTGAAATAATAACTGGGCCAATCGTATCCTGTGATATCCGTTGGGGACCGCAACAGGTTAGATTCTTGATAGTTAGCTATAGGGAAGAAATATTTTAGACTGTCATACTGTTTCACAAATGCATCGTGAAAATATCCACCAATAGTGACATCCGAACTTGGCATTTCACCATCTGGCGTATAGGGCCAGGCATCGTGATTCCCCATAACAGGAATATAAAAAATTCTATCATATGGATAGGACGGGGAATACTCAGTAAGTTGATGAAGAAGTGTCTTAGTCCGTTCATACTCTGACCTTTCTGAACTACTTGTGATATCCCCGGTCAAGACAATAAATTTTATCGGATACGACGGTAGTAACTGCTCATTGATAAAAAGGACCGCACTCCATAAATTTGAAATTGGAACTCCTGTTTCGTAGGGATTATCGTCGTAGTCGTCATATCCGTCACTGCCAAAGTCATAGTCCTGCTCCCCCAGTTCATTAATATGGATATCGGTTAATACTACAAAATCAAACTCAAAATTGCCAGCCCCTATCGTGTATTCGTTAAGATTAACAGTCAAAGTAGGCAATACAATACCAATTTCCTCAAAATGTCGCCCCATAAAAGGAATTGCTTCATATCGTAGTTTTCTGAAAGTAATTCTTCCTCCTACTTCTATACATTCGTAAGTAGTTGGAAATGAAATATCTATTCGTCCTATATTGAAAGAGTCAACTACACTGCCATCATGCCACTGACTGAAATCAAAAATAGCAACGCCAGAATCATTAGTAACCCTCTCAGATGCAAGACTATCTACAAGACCAGAGTTATAAATTGTTGTGACAATCCTCCTGTCTCGCACAAGGCTATCAAGAACCAAGTTTCCTAAACTATCATAATGGTCACTGAGATAAGGATGTTTCACGATTACTCTTAAAGACCACGGTTCTGCGAAGCTTATACCTACACTAAAAAGAAGGACAAAAATTTTTGCCTTTATTTTCATGTATACCCCCTTTTACCAATTGTAACCTATCACTCCCAAGGTGGGTGGTAAAGTGGTGGCCATAAGAATATGGAAGCGGAGGACTTCAGAACCACTTAAATTAAATTGGGTGAAACACCAAAATGGTACGAGAAGAGATATTATAGAACCCACACCGCTACCGATTGATGCTTTCACCCAAGAACCATTTTGATTAAATAATCTCCCAATCTGTGAGACTGTCAGTCCTGGAAGCAATGACCCTGAAACTATATATGCTCCCGATAGAAGAAAATAGTCCGAAGGTTGCGCCCCTTCTTGAAATGAAGTAGCATACAGGTTTCTTGCTATATACCAAAAAGATAAAAAACTCACTCCACTACCACTAGCGAATTCTAGCCCATAAATCCCTGCCTGTTTCCAGAAGGATGTCTTTGGCTGTAGAGTTTCATTTTCTGCTTGCATTATTAAGGCATTTGTAATAAAAGAGTTAAAGTGTGGTCTTTTATAAGATGCATAAAAAGATAGTGGTTGTAATTGAAAATTATTCAGCACTGTCAGTGGTTGATTATGAAAGCCATTGCCATACATTAACGAAGGCTTCGCCTCAGTTTTAAGCACATCTCCATACCCAAAACAGAGGCTTGTCAACACTACAAAAGAAACAAATGCAAAAAAGATAACCTTTCCCATGTTTACCCCCATTTTATAGCAATTAGC